>JAJTXO010000020.1 GCA_021463315.1 Caldilineales bacterium
TCGCCCGCGCCCAGCAGCGCGCGGATCAGGTCATCCAGCGCCTGGCCGCCGGCGGAGGCCGTTTCTGCGGCAGCCTGGCGCAGGCGATCGATGCTCCAGTACGCCAGGCCGTTGGCTGCGTAGTCCAGCATCTGCGCCACCACCTCGCGGCGGGCGCGCGTGTCAACAGCCCGTTTGCACTCGACGAAGGTCGGGATGCCGTCCTGGTCGAGGAAGAGATGATCCAGGCTCCAGCGCCCGGTCTCGCCCGGGTCGCCGGGCACGCCCATCTCCCGGGATACCAGCAGCCAGCGCCGCGGCTCCTCCGGGTTGATCTGGTCGCCCGGCAGCAACTCCGGATAGCTGGCCAGCGCCTCTTGCAGCAGATGCTCCGCAGCGTAGGCCGTTTCGACCATGGGGATCAACTGCATCTGGGTGGGACCTTTCAGAAATATCCTTGCTCCGTCCATGGGGATCGTGTACCTCCAATGCCAGGGTCTCAGTGCGCTGTGGCGCTACCCGCGTCAGCAGGTGTTCTGGCCAGGTCGCGCAGCAACTTGCGCAGAGAACTCTAATAGGACCTCGGGGCCTGCCAGTTCTGGAAACTGCCGATGTGCCGCGTACGTTGGATGTGGGCAGTCCAACCGGTATGGGTCTGGTCTCCTTGACGGTGCTTTCAATGAATGGGAACGGACGGAATGCATTCCTGCGCTCTGCGTAATCGATGGCCTTGTGTATGAGCGAGACATTGGCGATGAAATAAACACATCAGTCACTCAGCGACACAATCAATCATCGTGACAGCACCTGTAGCATCCTGGACGCGTCAGAAACACAGAGATACACCAGACTGGCAGCCCCGAACAGGGTCAACAAACTGCTAACGATGATCAAGATAAACCTGACTTGGCTCATGTTGACCAATTGACTTCGACTCAACGTCTTACCTTTAGCAGGAACCCGCAGGCTATTCCAAACAGACCATAAGTATATGTGCCTTTCAGCCAATTGGAGCAGCACAGCCACACCGATTAGGCCGATCAGAGCATAGGAAACCACGATCAGGGACCTTGGAGTAACAATCATAGCATCATCCAGCAGAACTCGCGTACCAAGCCGTGCTACGATCAGAAGAGCAACGAGATAGGGAAACATCATGATCGTTGATATCGTACTCTGAAAGCTCGCATACAGCGTGTCGTAGTTCAGCTTAGCGATTTCCTCACCCGCCTGCTGATCAACTAAGTAACCCTCGCTAAGGATTGCATCAGGTTTGGATTGTGGGTTGACCCGGCCTTTTGGTATCCTTGGAGTCTTTCCTTGCGAAAATCCCTTGCCAACCTCGCTCCAATACGGTACGGTGTCTGCGACTTCGGTAAATGACACCAACTCACCAAAACGCGATAGCGTACGTGCGACACGCAGGTCTTGCACGCTTGGAATGCGCAATCGACTCTTCCCCGGGTTCGAGCCATATCTCGCCTCAATTGAACTAAGGAACTCATCATTTGCCCTCGCGCCTCCTTGAGCTAAAGATGAAGCACCTGTCTGATATTGGAAGATTACATTCTCGATTCCATCAACCGTAGGTTGTACGCCGTATCGGCGCTGAATATAGTCGTGAAAAAGGGCGAAGTAGTCTTCTGCTAAGCTCGGAGTCTTCGAAAACTGACCAGGGGCTACGAGAGCACCGTACGTAAGCATAAGTCCCCTCCGAACATCCTGTAGCTTGTCTGCTCGCACCCGGATCGTGATGGCGAGGACAACCCACTCCTTGAACTTGGCCAAATGCGTTACCACAGGGATCGAAGGCCCTACATCTGTCGCGAACTTTGCATATAGGAAACTCCTGAGATATTCTTGATATTCGTCCAGTTTCCGGGGCCATAGATCGGGGGTCATTTCCTGCTGGCTATGTTCCTCACGGATTAGCATAAAAGGCAATACGCTGAGGTCTTGGTTGTAATATGTTGTCATGGCGTTGCTTACTTTCCGTACAAAGCGCTTTCAACATGCCTTAGAATCTGGTCAGTGTCCCAGCCCTTCAACGCACTTACGATAACGAAACGAAATGGAATGCGCTTCTGCTCACATTGTAGTTTCACGCGTTCTATGTGAGCACTGAAGAAACCAGTTACCTTGTTCCGCGCCTCGTCCGATGCACTATCTGAGGACGCCATTGTGGCAAACAGGTCAAATTTGCTCACGCACAGAATCACACAATCAGGTTTGGGCACATTTCGCGATCCCAAAAAACCAGCTGCGGTTCTCAGAGCTCCTAACTGTTCACGGATGTAACCCGTGTCGACCTTATCACTTTCTGAGCTGTCACGGGTCACGTTGTTCTTGGGCGTCGTTGAAACCAACAGTACCCAAACGCGCTTCTGAGGAATCAAGAGCTTCTGGAGAAACCGAAATCGCTTCTGATCAAGAAACTGGTCCACAAGATCTGATGAGCTTCTCCCGGGGAGATCCACCAGTTTCGGTACTATGTCAAAACGCCCCATAGGCAGGGTACGCGCACTTTTGGTGGTGACACGCTTGGAAGACTCAATCTGCTTCAACTCTTGGACTGTAATATTGGGAGTCAGCAAACGCGCCCACAACCATGACTTCCCGGTTGCAGGTTCACCAGCCATAATAAACGTGACACGGTGGCGCTTGAACCAACCAATGACTAGCATAACCAACTCATAACCACCAAAGAGACCAACCGCCACTAAGGCCAGATTTGCAATGCTCTTCCAAGGTATCAGCGAGATGAAACCGAGAACCAACGCAATAGGTGACAGTTTGCTAGACGTTGAGTCGGTGGCATCAGGCACCGGAGTAGATTCGACGGGTGGTACATACCACATACCCAGCCCCTGCTGCTTCGCCGATTCCTGCGCTTCAATGTATATTGATGGTGAATTTGCCTCGTTGCGTAGGCGGGCGAACCCCTTTTCCAGAAGCCTATACTTCAAATCTGGTTCGTTCCAAAACATTAGCCCGATCGGCTCAGTCCCAACGATATTGGGCCAAACCTCCAAGTCAGAAAGATCTAGGCGTCTTTCCTCCTGGAAGGCAAATATCTGGTAGACGAATTCGGTTTCCGTGACCTCAATGAGCCGATAACCCAAAGGTTGATCTTGAGCGAAAGCTCGAAGTATGCCAATGGAAAGGGATAGCACGATGACTGCAACAATCGCAAGGGCGGCAGAATTGCGATAGCTTTTGGTGCGAAGATGCTGCTTCATGGTTGACCTCCTAATCTGTTTGGTACAGCAGTTTGCGAATGAACTGATCGGTTCGCATTTGGCGAGCAAGTCATAGCAACTTTAGCTGACTATTAACCTTGCTAACATTGGTGCTTCCTTTCGAGGCGCCACTCCGCGCCTTCGTGCTCCCAGCCTTCTCATGCAACCCCATCGCCACCTCCTCCGCATAGCGCTGATGATTCAGCGCCAACAGCCGGCCGAGGACCTCGCGCCGGGCGGACTCGTCGATGGTGAAGCGCAGGCCCTGGGCGGTCTCGTGGAAGCCGTGGCCCAGGGCCAGATCGTCCCAGCCGTAGGCCGCGGCCACGGCCTGGTCCATGGCCACGTGCAGCTCGCGCAGCCGGGCGATGTCGGCGGAGCGTTCGTCGGGGTTGTGGAAGCGGTTGTAGGTGGCGGTCAGCCCTTCCTGGCGGGCCAGCATGATCTGGCGGCGGTGTTCGTGGTAGGTTTCGCCGACCGAGTCTAGTTGCTGAGACATGGCCGGTTCTGAATTAGGAAATGGAAAGGTCTCGAAACAATCACTCGGAGCATAGTTGAGTGTACCAATGCCAAGCGTTGAGCTGAATTGCCATGCCCAGATTTCATGTATTGATGTCTGCAATAAGGCAAGCAATCCCGCAGAGTCGGTAGGCATTACAATGATCTTTTCACTGTAGACCCACTGATTGGGAACAAACACGAAGTTAACATATTTCGTGACACGTGCCGCCACTAATACGCGCTGAAGCGGGGCAATGGTAGCATAAAGCTCGGTCCTAGCGCGTTCATATTGCCACCATCGCTCTTTTGCTGAACTGCTGTACCTGTTGCGCATGCGCTCTGGATAGACGTGTTCGCGCACAATTGCAAGGCAGTCAGGATAGTCAGCCGCAACGGGACCGGGGTAGTCATCTGGAACCCTACCACTACGTAGCCATTCCGTCCGTTGTTCCTCAGTAGCGTGTACCCATTTACCATTGGTGCCTCGTTGTAAGGGCCAGTCTCGGAAATTGATGACCCATCGGCTGGGATGCTGGTCGGGGTTGCTGTTCAGATCCTGGCCGACGAGAAAAGGACGCAACACGCTCTGATTTGCGGTATTTTGCCTGATGAGATCCTGCGCGCTCTCAGGCAACATTGTGAAACCCAATCCCAACACCGTCGATCCTTGGAAACTCATGTTTGAGCTTGCTTTAAGCGGCTTAGGCAGGCCAAGCAAGGGCATGTCATCCAGCAGAGCCGAGATATGCTGAACGTTAAGTCTGTTTAGAACGCTTGGGCTGTTGTATATCCCTTTGAAAACACTGATGATGTCCACAACTACTGACGCCTGACCTGGCCAGGGATAGTCCGTATCCGCCCGGTAGATCGTACCATAGTTTTTTGAGATCTGATCGAGACCAAGTTCACGAGTTGCACCTTGGGCTATAGTGTTTGTTGCGACCAATCCGAAAACGCCTTGTCGTCGGAGGTGTTCGAATGCTCGCAGAAAGAAGTAGGCACATAGGTCGGCAGATCCTTTGGCATGGTCCCAGTGGTTTTTGAGAAACTGCAGATACGCTCCACCTAAAGCGCCTCGAATGCGCTGGCCGCCGATGAAGGGCGGATTGCCGACGAAGGCGTGGAAGCCGGGATTGGCGGCGACGCCCGCGCGCTCGAAGACCTCGGGGAACTCCAGGAACCAGTGGAAGGCGTTGTGCTTCTCGGCGGCAGCCAGCGCGGCCTGGGCCTTGGCGCTGGTGGGGGTCTCCTTGGCGGTGTGCTCGATCAGCAGCTCGGCCCGCCACGCGGCCCTCTCGGCGTCGCTCAGCCCCTCGACCAGGTCCACGCCCACCAGCAGGTCGCACCCGCGGCGCACGCGCGCCACTGAAACCTCGGCCTCCTGCAACAGCCGCGCCTTCTCCTCCGCGTCGCGCACGTCGTTGACCACGAAGGACTGCAACTGCCGGCGCCTGGTCCGCGCCTCGGCCAGCGCCCGCTGGTTCTCCTCCAGATAGAGCGGGCCGCTGACCCCCTTGAGCGTCTGCGACCAGCGCAGGAACTGGTCCTCGTCCACGCCCACCAACGAATCGCCGCACTTCAGCGCGTGGTCCAGGAAGCCGAAGGGCCGCCCCTTGGCCATGGTCACCAGCCACAGCGACAGCTTGGCCATCTCCACCGCCAGCGGGTTCTTGTCCACCCCATACAGGCAGCGCTCGGCCACCAGGCGGCGCGCGACGATCATGCGCTCCGCATCGCTCTCGGCTGCGCGCAAAGCGGCAAAGGGCTCACGCAAAGGCGCAAAGCCCGGAGCTTCTTCTTCCCCCTTGGCGTTCTTTGCGTCTTGGCGTGCGGAATCTGGCTCACGCAAAGGCGTAAAGGCCGCAAAGTCCGGATCCTTCTCCCCCTTTGCGTTCTCTGCGTCTTGGCGTGCGGAATCTGGCTCACGCAAAGGCGCAAAGATCGCAAAGGCCGGAGCTTCTTCCCCCTTGGCGTTCTCTGCGTCTTGGCGTGAGCTTTCCGCCTCCCACGCCTCGACGAGACGCTCGGCCAGGTAACGGCAGGCCTGGACCAGGAAGGCGCCGGAGCCCATCGCCATGTCGCAGACGCGGATCGCCAGGATCTCCGCCGCGCTGCGCAGCCGCCAGCGCTCGCGCGGCCACCCCTCGGCCGGGCCGATGTACACCAGCGGCTCTAGCGTGTGCTGGACGATGGGCTCGGTCAGACTGGGCGGGGTGTAGTGCGTGCCCGTGCTGCGGCGGTCAGCGCCGGATGTGACGTAGACACTGCCGGCCGGAATCACCACGGGCCGGCCGTAGTCGTCGCTGCGGATCAGGCTGGCCCAGGGCAGGACGCGGCGCAGCAGGGCGTCGTCGTTGTGGCAAGCAGCGCGCAGGGTGGCGGAGGAATGGTTAATTGGGGAATTGGTGAATGGTGAATGGCTAATGAGAGGAGCCAGAGCCTTGCGCAGCGCGCTGGGCGACCGGCCTGTCTGCTCGCGCAGGAAGGCCAACAGGTCGTCTTCCCGGAGATGCTCACGCAAAGGCGCTAAGGCCGCAAAGTCCGGAGCTTCTTCTTTCCTCTTTGCGTTCTTTGCGTCTTTGCGTGAGACAAATTCCTCCAGGCGCGAGAGGGGTACCTCCGGCTCACGGTCTCTGGTGCCGGCAAGGCCGATGACGGGCTCACCGGTGCTCACGGCGGTGTGGTCCAGCAGGCCCTCGTAGACGTGACCGATCTGCTCGATGTCCAGGGCGCGGAAACTGAGCCGGCGGGCCTCGGCCGGGCCGCCGCCGGGCGTCTTGACGCGCAGCATCTGCAAGGCGTCCAGCAGGTGCAGCACGGTGCGGTTGTGGATCGGCAGCGGATTGGCCGGCGTATCCTGCCAGCTCGTATGGGCGGGCCGGCCCTCCAGGAAGGGGAAGCGGTCGGGGTCGAACAGCCGGCCGCCGTAGGCCGGCAGGTGCAGCCGGTCGTGGTGGATGCCGCCATGCACCGCGCGGAAGGTGGCCAGCAAGCGGCGCCAGGCGTCGACGCGGCGCTCCAGCACCTCCTCGCCCTGCTGGTCGGCCACCTCGTAGAGCTGCGCGCGCAGGGTCGAGACCGCGTAATGCTGGTCGTAGAGCGGATCGCCCAGCGGCAACAGATCCCGCTCCTCGCCGGCCAGCAACACCACCAGGCGCATCATCACCGTGACCGCGGTCTCGTACAGCTCGGCTTCGTCCACGCCGGCCAGCAGGCCGCCGCCGCGGTCCTGGTCCGCCAGGTCGATGGCCTGCACCAGCAGCTCCACCGCCCGGCGCACCTGGTAGCCCAGTTGGTCGGTGACCTGCTGCTGGTCGTCCGCGCTGTCCGCCAGCAGCGCCTCGATGGTCTGCTCGTCGGGCACGCCGAAGAAGCGCCGCGCGGCCAGCAGGCTGCGCAAGGCGCGCAGGGTCAGCGGCTCCTCCAGCCACAGCGCGGCATACCACGAGATGTAGCCGGTCGACCCGTCCTTGGGCGCGTCCACCAGCATCCACTGTTCGCCGTTGGTCGCCAGGCCGATACGCACGCCGGTCGCGTGTAATAACGTCATCATGCGCACCGCCGGCGACACCTTCCAGCGCCCGCCGGCCAGCGGCTTGTCCAGGTCCTGCCCGACGGGAACAATCATCACCAGCAAGCGCGCCCGCCCGGAACCCGGTTCCGCAACCACGAAATCGGGCCGGATCGTCTCGCCATGCTCCGCCAGCGTCACCAACAGGCCGCCTGTATCGTTCACCGTTGCGACCTCAGGCGGCATCTCCAACACATTCTCCATCACCCATTGCACCCACGCGCGATGGATCGCCGGGTCAGCCCGCAGGCCGCCCTGGTTGTCCAGCCACTCGTCATAGGCCAGGCGCAGACTGCGCGTCAAGTCCGCGTCGTGCGCGTCCAGTCCCTGCGGAAACGCGCGCAGCAGCACCGGCATCGACAGGAAGGGGCCGGAGATCTCAAGCAGCGAAAGCCATTCGGCGTGGTGGCGGGAGATTGACATGATGATTGAGCGGATGCCTAACGTTCAGCAACTGCCTCAACTGGCAGATAGCCATTCCACATGTAATTTCTACCAAACGGGTCATCTAGGGTGACGAAATACCACTGGCCGCTACCATAGTTTTCAACGCCTGGTGCCATTAACAGCACAATTACGTCTGTACCCACGGGAACTCCGCCACGGATCTCCTCAACTACTCTTGACGTGTCACGTGGATTATAGAGCAATGGATACGCCTTTTGGGTTCCATTGTGGCTTACAACGATGCCTCTTACAAACGGAAGATCATCCCGATCAGACACAACGCGAATACCGATTTCCGGTGGAAGCAAGGAGCGATCGCCTTCAAATGTTAGCCACTGTCCAATCATCCATCCGGTGACGCCATCCTTCATACTCACTTGAACCCAAGGAGAGTCACCTACGCCTGTTACGGGCAACCTCTCATTCGGCTGCGCCATTCTCACAATGGGAGAGTCTATAGACGGTTTGGAAAATACCTCCACCAGAATGCCTGGTACGATAGCATAGAGGTCTGGTGTAGGCACTACAGTTTGGTATGCCAATGCAGTTTGTGTAGCCTGTACCTGGCTGCGGAGAGCGGCAAGGGCTGCTGCAGTAGTGGTTGCACCTGGGCTTGACGGGGGCAGCACCGTTGGCGTTGGTATGTCAGTTGAACGTGGCGTTGGAGTTCTGGTGGGAGTTGCATTGGGTGTTCCTACTAACGTTGTCCCGGCTTGAGTAGCAGTAGGGAATGGAGTCGCTGCAGACAGTATCGGCGGGACCCGTGTTCGATTTGACAATGCATCTAGGGTTTGAATCATCACAGCCTGTGGTGCATTCCCGTCCCCACTACGTAGTTCGCCAGTTCCCGTGTCGTTTCCGAGAAATGTTTGAATCATCACAGCCTGTGCTGCATTCTCTGCCTGGACAATCTCCAACTGATTGACCAGATCAAGCTGACCGCCTAACGAATCCTCGGCAACTTTCAGGCGCGCTTCGGCTGTTTTTCGGGCCGTTACTGCGTTTTCCCTTTGCTCGCTGGCGCTTTGAGCCAAGAAAAAGGCAATCAGTGCAGCCACCAGCGCGATTATCGATACCACGGCAAGAGCCGCTGTGAATCGCCTGTAGCGGCTAGCCGCCTTGCGCTGCTCTTCGGCTCGCAACCGTTCCGCTTCCGCCAACGCTTTGGCTTGTTCGATCTCGCGCTCCCGAGCTCGCTCCGCAACCAAAGCGGCCTCAGTCTGCGAATGCAAACTGGCTTCTACGAACTCCTTTTCCAGGTCGTTCAAGTCGTGGTGTTGTCTGGCCTCGTCCAGCAGGGCGCCGCGCCAAAGAGCATCGTCAGTACGCCCCAGGGAGTTCCACTGTTCAGCAGCCGCTGTCAGGCGCATGCGCTTGCGCATACGGTCGCGCTCCGCATCCAACCATTCCACCAGGCGCCGCCAGTTGCGGATCAGCGCCTCGTGCGCGATCTCTACCTGTGTATCGGCCGCCACATCCCCTTCTGTAACGCGCAACATGCGGGCCGCAAAGAACTTCTCCAACACGCGTTCCAGCCGGTCACGCGCCTCGCCGATCTGGAGAAGCGTTTCGAGGCGCACACGGTTGCTGGTAACTTCCAAACCCTCAGTAGGTCGCACCAGGCGCAGCAGGATGCGCTGCGCTGTGACTTTGTCCTCCGGGATCAGACCGTCGTAGAATGCGTTGGCGCTGTTGGCCAGCGCCAGTCTACCGCCTCCCAAGCGCTTGTAAGCTTCCCAGGTGATCAGATTGCGTTGGCGATTGTCCCATAGCTTGAGCAGGGTGAATTGAAGCAGGGGTAGGGCGGCCGGTTCACCCAGGATATCATGCAAGAGCGCGTCCACCAGGCCCGACTCGAACTTCAATCCTACCAAGGCGGCCGGCTGCTCGATGGCTTCCCGCAGCTCGGCAGCGTTCAGAGGCGTCATTCGTATTACAGCCTGATCAAACGCCGACTGGAAGTTTGGCAGAAGTACCACAAAGCTCTCGAAGTCGGTGCGCACGGTCAAGACCACCGTGTGGCGAGAACCCGGAGCCTGGACCAGGTTCAGCAAGTTGGCTACAAAGGCCAGGCGCGCGTCACTGTCCGTGCAAAGAGTGAACACCTCTTCGAACTGGTCGATCACACCGATCACAGGAGTCTCGCCGCTTTCGTTGGCCAGCCGCGCCAGGTGGCCAGGATCGCGCCGCAGTTGATCGATCTGGTCCTTGATCCAGGTGTCCTGATCGGTCTCCGCATCTCCGCCAATGGTCCACAGCAGCCGGGCCAGGTTAGCCAGTGGGTCAGATCCGGGCACCATGCGGGGGATATAGCGCCAGTCCTCACTGCCGGGCAGCGCTCCGTTCTTGAAAGCGGGGATCAAGCCGGCCAATACCACCGAAGACTTGCCGCTGCCGGAGGGACCAGACACCACCAACAGCCGGCTGGACTCCAGCTTCTCCATCAGCGTATGCACCATGCGGTGCCGGCCGAAGAACAGGCCGGTCTTGCCCTCAGAGAATGCGTCCAGCCCAACGTATGGGCACAACGCATCGGGCAACTCTGGCGCCAACAGGGGATCAAAATCGTCCAGCGTAGCGTCGCCTGGGTCCTGACCCAAACGCAGCAACACGTTGGACCAGAAATCCAGCAGCGCCTGGCTAGCTCGGCGCTCATCCTCTCCATCCAGCAGCCGGCCGGTCTCACAGCCATGCTCGATGAAAGCCTGGATCTCCGCCAGTACCTCCGGGGTATCGCCGTCTGCCCTGCGCCACTTGATCAGATCCTCGTGGGCAGCCCGCAAAGATGCCGCCGACGGAAACCGCAACTCGCTGCCAGTTTTGTGGGTGTGAGGTGGCTGGTTCATCGCAGAGTCCTTAATAGAGCGCTCATAGGCCCTGCCGTCTTGTGGAGCTCATCGCAGACAGCGTGGAGATCAACATCAACCTGATTGAAGCGGCGCAATACCTGACTGCGATAGCGCCCAAACGAACGCCTGATTTGGACAGGGTTCTTCTCTACCAGGGCCTGATCCAGAAGAGCGTGGGATTTCTGCAGCTCTAGCGCCCATGAGCCGCTGCCGCCGCCGTAGATGCTGTTGCCAATGGGACGGATATCTGGCCAGAGCAGCTCAAGTTGGCCCAGGTCATGATCCAAACTCTGCTGGATGTAACGCAGGTCATCGTCCAACCGCTGCAATGCGTTGTGGCTGGCAGCCAGCGTAGCAATCGTATCGTTGAGCCGGACCAACGCAAACGCCAGGTTCTGTAACTGGGCGACCACTGGCTGATCGGCCTGTTCAGCGGGCAGGTTTTGCAGGATCGACTGGACGGCCCGGGTAACAGCCGGTAGACGCAGCCCCTGGGCGACGGCGACGAGGCGGGCGTTGATATGCACAGGCACTTTGGCCAACACCCGATCCAGGCGCTTGAGAGCCTGGTCGAGTTGGCGATAATCGCTGCCATCGAGAGCACTCTGTAGGTCAGCTTTGATCGAGCGCAGTTGCCCCAACCAGGCAGCCTCTTCGGCCGCAAACGGTGCGGTGTTGGTTCTCTCCACCATATCGTCGACGCTGGTTATCAGCTCTGGCCCGGCAAGCATCAGGCCATCCCAGGCGGTCTCATCCGACGGCACGCGCTTCTTGCTCTCTTCCACCAGCTTGAAGCGGTCATGAAGCTGCTGCATCAGGTCATGAACCGCCTTGTATGCAGTCAGCGTCTCGATCTGCTCGCACGCGACCGACAAATCGCCTTCAGATGTGGCAATAGCAGCCTTGAGAACAGGGTCACTGACCAGTTGGGCCATGGCCCGCAGTCCCAGGCTCGCCGAGTTCGCATCTCGTGCAGCAAGCAAGGCCGGCGCCAGATCGAACAACACGCCATCGGCTGAGCGCATGTACAGAACCGGAATCGCCCAGGCGGATGTGTTCGTGCGGTGCTGCATGGCCAACAGGCGGCGCCCCTCGACCACGGCGGCATCGACCGACCAACCATCGACCAGTGCCCGATAGAAGGCTCCCGCAAAGGCGGCCGCCGCCTGATCAGGAACAGCAGTCCGCATGCCCAACGCGGCCGGCAGCACCGCGCGTACAAGCGCGCCGGCCATGCCGGAGATCGTCTGCCCGGTCTGGCAGGCGTTGAGGAAGGCAAAGCGGATTGGGCTGCCATCCAGCAGCAGGGCAAGATCGGTCGTGCCTAACTGGTAGTGGGTCACGCCGCCGCCAGGTTTGGGCCGGGCCAGGAACAGGTATCCCTCTCGGTTTGCAGGATCGTATGCACCGTGGCCGATGTAGTGCAACACATGGGGCTGGAAACGGC
The DNA here is from genome assembly GCA_021463315.1 of Caldilineales bacterium. Classification (GTDB taxonomy): domain Bacteria; phylum Chloroflexota; class Anaerolineae; order JAAEKA01; family JAAEKA01; genus JAAEKA01. Next base: position 12,034 of record JAJTXO010000020.1, read on the forward strand.
GCAGCATGTCCTGTAACGCTTGGCGCGTGACTGCTCCCTCGGCCCAGTGCAGTTCAAGACTCTTGGCTTCGACCAGCGGCTGCAAGGCTGCGTTCAATTGATCCCGCTCTCTGTGGTAGTCGAGATTGACCAAGCCAGCTTCGCCGCCAGCGCCCACCAACACCAACATGCGCAGCGGACCTCGCACCGCCAGCGCTGGCGTGGCGCGCGGCGCGGGCACGTAGCGCACCACCGGCGTCTGCGGGCGCAGCGCCACCCACTTGTCCCTGCTTCGGGCAGCTTCCCACACGACGCCGGCCAATGTCTCATCCTGGACGATGATCCTGAGACGAACGCCCTCATTAGCTTGGTCCGCCGTAGCCACATTGGCAGCCCAACGCTCGCCGACGGTATCTGCCAGTAAACAGCGGCCAATTCGTTCATCCAGGCCGGCCAAATCCTCGGTCTCGTCTAGGTCTTGCAGCGATGAAGCAGATATGGTAACTGCCGCCTGATCTTCACCTTCGGAAGAGCGCAGAACGCGCAAGACGATCTGGTCGCCTTGTTTTGCGATCTCAAGATCGAAATTGCGGTAGACGCGGACTGGCACCAGGCCCGAATTGGCATCGACAGGTGATAGTGGGCTTCGTTGATTGTTCAATGTTTGACCATTCTCGCCAGCGCGAACATTTCTGAGGCTAAGCAAGTCGTGTCGGTATCAAGAACGTCACTGCCACTGGAAAAAGCCGCGGCTGCGGGTCGGCGAAGCGGCGCTGGATGGCGGCGGTCTCCTGCTCCAGCTCGGCCGGTATCTGCGCCAGGCGGGCGGACAGGGCGGCCTGGTTGCGGTTGTATTGCTCACGCTCGGCGGTCGAGAAGAGCTCAAGCTGGGTGATCTCCGGCTCGTCCAGTTCGGCCTCGATGGCGCGCTGCAGCTCACGCAGGATGGCGCTGATGTCGGCCAGCTCCTTGTCGCGGCGTTCGGTCAGTTGGCGCTGCAGGGCGGCCGTGCGCTCCTGGGCGCGGGCTTCCAGCGCGCCTTGCAGGGAGCGCTCGATCCTGGGCCACAGGGCGGTCAACTGCGCCTTGACCGCGGCCGATGGCTCAGCGTCCGTGGCCGCGGCCAGGGCCTGGGCCGTCTCACCGACGTTGAGCCGCCGCGCCAGCCGCCCCTCGCGCAGCTCGCCGCCGGCCTGGATCAGCTCCTCGTGCAGGCGGTGGCTGTCGCCGCCGATGATGACCAGCCGTCCGTGGGCGATGGCCGCCGGGTGCTGGAGCAAATGGTCGGGCGCGACGCGCACTGCCACCCGGTGCAGGCTGCCCGCGCTGTCGCCCCGCCACACCTCGGCCCGCAGCAGGCGCAGCGCCATCTGCACCAGCGGGTGGTTGAGGTGGGCCAGCACCACATCGTCCCGGCCCCGGGCCAGGTTGTGGTCGAAGACGATGGGGCGCATCTGGCCGGTGTGCGGGTGGGCCAGCCCCTCCGTGCAGCGCGCCCAACTGCCCCGCAGCGCCGGCAGGTGAAAGACGGGGCAACGCTGGCGCTGGCCGCTGGGATCGGGCCAGACGCCGGGCAGCTCGGCCTCCTGCAAGGGCGGCTGGCCGGCCAGCTCCAGGCCGATGACGGCGACGGCATGCACGGCCTCCGGCGTCAGGTTGAGCGCACTACGGGCTCCGTGCAACTGCTCGTTCAAGCGTTGAATTCGGGCGTTGAGGTCGCGCTCGAACTTGAGCATCTTGCGCACCGGCTGCGCTGCGGCCTCGGCATCCTCGGTCTGGAGGCGCTGGCGATGGCCCAGCATGGCCTCGGTCACCTGGTCGGCGATCACCGGCCCCACCTTGCCCAGGTCCTCACGGATCTGCTCCACCTTGCGCACGGCCACCATCAGGAACTCCAGGTCGCCCTCCAACTGGCCCACGGGCGTGCCAGGCGCGATGGCCCGCTGGTCGTAGCCGGCCGGCGCAAAGTGGTAGACCTGGGGCGGATAGCGCTGGCCGTGGCGGTCGATGCGGCCGTGGCGCTGCTCCATGCGGTTGGGGTTCCAGGGGATCTCGTAGTGGATCAGGCGGTGGCAGTGCAGTTGCAGGTCGATGCCCTCGGACGCGGCGTCGGTGGCCAGCAGGATGCGCACCGGGCTGACGTCGGGGCCGGCCTGGAAGGCGGCTTTGATGCGCTCCCGCTCGTCGCTCTGCATGCCGCCGTAGAGGGGCAGCAGCCGGCCGCCTTGGGTCAGCCCCTCGGCCGCCAGCAGGGTCTGCAGCCACTTCTGCGTGTCGCGGTACTCGGTGAAGACGATCACCCGCCGGTCCGACCAGCGGCCGTCCGGCTTGACCTGCTCATGCAGCCAGGCGATGAGCTGGCGCGCCTTGCTGTCGGCGCGCGTCGCCGCGGCCTCGGCCCAGCGGCCCATCTGCGCCAGCAGGCGCGCTTCCTCGGCGCTAGGCGGCCGGAAGAGGCGACTGGCTGTCTGCACGGCTGCGTCGGCGGCCTCGTCGTAGGCAGCGTCGTCGCCGTACTCCTCCTCCACGCTGTCGATCATGCTGCGCAGAATACCCAGGTGCGGCTGCCTGGCCAGCGCGCTGGGCTGGGCCGGCTGGGCCGCGCCAGCCAGCGTGCGGCGGTGCTGCTCCAGGGTGTGGGCAAAGGCCGCAGGCGAGGAGAAGAGGCGCTTCTTGAGTAGCTTCAGCACGAACTCGGCTGCGGTGCACTCGGCCGGGCTGCCGGCGCCCTGTTGGCGCAGGCGGGTGTAGGCTTGCAGCCAGCGGTGAGCCTGGCGCTCGTCGTCGCTGTAAGCCACCTCGATCACGTGCAGTTGGCGCTGGGGGAAGCGGGGCGTGCCATCCCAGGCCGGCGGCAGCTCCGACTTCAGCCGCCGCACCATGACCTGTTGCAGGACGCGCGGGTCGGGCGGGATGCCGCGCGCGAAGCGCTGGTTGTCCAGCAGCTCCAGCAGGGCTGAGAAGCTCTCCGCGTAGCCGTTGTGCGGCGTGGCGGTCAGAAAGAGCTTGTGCTCGAAGTGGGGAGCCAGCGTGCGGATGGCGTCGGTGCGCAGCGAGTCGGTGGCATAGCGGCCGCGGCCGGATGGCGCGATGTTGTGGGCCTCGTCGACGATCAGCAGGTCGAAGCGCCGCGGGTAGGCCAGCTCCCCCTCGGGCGGCAGCACCTCGCGCAACAGGCGCATGGGCCGCTCGCGCTTCAGGTAGTCGATGGAGACGAGGAGGCGGGGGAAGTGGCGCCAGGGGTTGGTGTGGATGCCCCGCTGGCGGCGCAGGGCCCGCATCAGCTCGCTGTCGACGATGCGGAACTCCAGGCCGAACTTGTCGCGCATCTGGTCGCGCCACTGGATCTGCAGGGCGGCCGGGCAGACGATCAACACCAGCCGCGCCCGGTGGCGGATGATCAGCTCCTGGGTCACCAGACCGGCCTCGATGGTCTTGCCCAACCCCACGTCGTCGGCGATCAACAAGTTGGCGCGCGGCATCTGCACGGCCCGCACCAGGGGATCGAGCTGGTAGTCCTCGATCTCTATGCCGCTGCGGAAGGGAGCCTGCAGCGCGCGCACGTCGGCTGTGGAGGCCGCGCCCCAGCACACGGCGTTGAGAAAGGCATCCAGCCGCGCGGGCGGGTCGAAGCCGTGGGCCGCGGGCAGCGCGCCGCCGTCGAAGGCCCTGGCCCCCGGCTCCAGCTCCCAGATCACCTGCAACTCCTCGCCCAGCGCGTCGTCCTCCACCGAGGCCAGGCTGACCAGGTGTTGCGGCTGCCAGCCGTTGGTGGCCAGCAGCGACGGCGCGAGCATGCCCTTGGCGACGTCGGTCACCACGTAGCGCCGGCCGCGCACGTCGACGAGTTGGCCTTGTTCGGGGACAGCCTGTATGGTCACTGCGGTCTCCTACGGTTGGGGGAGCGGGGGTCAATGACCCGATTGTAACTGTGCCCGTGGGTTGGTGCAAATCCCTTCCGCTGCTACACCGCCACTGACATGGCTATCATTCTACCGCAAAACGGCTCGATACAACATGATCTTGGTCATGTTGCCCAGGGCAATCTTCAGGTTCTTGCCACAAACGTGGAACCGGTTCCGGAACTAAGCGTTGCTATCCCGGAACCGGGTTTCGAGCCACTCGCCGAGAGCGCTCCCATCAGATCCGCTATTCAGCCTGGGCCGGCCGTGCGTCTTCGCTAGCCAGATCCCGTGTCCGCAGCCGGCCTCGCTCACGCTGCGCCCACAGCCGCTTGGCTGCTTTGCCATCCTTGCGACAGTTGGGACAGAAGTTGTCCTGGTCCGGCCGCGGCTTCCTGATGCCGCGCTGGTAGGGCCGGCTGCAGCCGTCGCAGATGTACACCTCGTCCAGCCGGCACAGCAGTTGCGCGATCTGGTGCCACACGGCGCTGCGAAAGCCCAGGCCGGTGTCCAGAACCAGCATGGTGCTGACCGCGTCGCCGGCGTCGTTGCCGACCGAACTGCTGAGACAGACACGCGGCCGCCAGGGGCCATCCAGCCTGGCCTGGACTAACCCTGCCAGCAGCTGAGCTTGTTGGCGACGATCTCCCTCCAGCTTCATCCTCTCATACTGCTCCCGGTCCATGTCCAGCCGCTGCCAGACTTCGCAGGGTACGGCCTCGACGTTCAACCGGGCTGCTACCTCCAGCACCGTCTTGGCCGCCTGCGCTTCCCGCCTCCAGGCAGCGATGGGCTCCAGCGGGGACCAGACACAGGCTGCGCCCAGCCCATCGCCGGCCAGGGCGCAGTTGGCGTGCGCCGCGCACAGCCACAGCGGCCCCCAGCGGGATGCGAAGTCCGTCACTTCCCTGAGTGCGCCACTGGCCATCCGCAGGAAGTCAGGCAGCAAGTCATCCGTTTCCTCTGTCTGGCGCCAGCCGATTGGGTGTAGCACATCCTTGCGTAGCATGGCCATCTCGCGCAGTTGGGCCATGGGCACCGGCGTCGCCAGGCCGGCCGGCAAGGGATAGCGCAGCGCCTTGGCCTTGACGTCCTCGGCATCCTCATAGGGCACCACCTTCACCTGGGGCGGAACAAGCAGATAGGAGACCCGGTCAAACCGAGACCGGACGAAGCGCTCCGGTGTTTTTGATAAAATAAAACAGGGCCACCCTGCTGGATTTTGACAATCGAAAACAGGGCCACCGGACACATCTCTGCTATCATAAGAAGCGCTTAGCGCAACCTTAATGAAAGCGGAGAAGAAGGATGATCACGGTGGAAAAACGCGAACAGATACGGCGAGCCTACTTCCTGGAGGACAAGAGCGTCCGAAAGATCGCCCGGGAGCTGAGGTGTTCTCGGGAGACGGTGAAGAAGGCTATAGCCTCGGCGGAGCCAACAGCCTACACACTGACAGCGTCTCGCGAAGCGCCGATGTTGGGTCCGTATAACTGTCCTTTTGCTTAAATTGTACTGGCCTTTTCACAATTTAGTCAGGTTGGTGTAGACGGTTGGCGGCAGTCCCAGCAGTTCCAAGATGCGGATCTGTAGGGCTGTCAA
>JAJTXO010000200.1 GCA_021463315.1 Caldilineales bacterium
CAGCAACGAATTGGCGATCACCGGGCCGGTAGCGCCCACGCTGCAGGCTGTGAGCCCCAGCGGTCGCTGGCTGGCCGTAGCCAATGCAGGCCGCGCCATCTGGCTGGGGGAGGCCGTGGGCGCGTCTCAGCCCATCAGCATCAGCGTGCCGGCTGACCGCACCATCACCGCCGCGGCGCTCAGCGACGACGGCGTCTACGTGGCCTGGGCAAGCTGCCGATCCCAGCCCGCGCCGGAGTCGCCCACGCCGACGCCCACACCGACGCCCACGCGGGCAGCCAAGCCAGACGATACACCCACGCCCACGGCCACGGCAGATCCATCGACAACGCCCATAGAGTCGCCCACCCCAATCAAGACTCCCGATCCGAATCAGCCGACGCCCACCGGCGCACCGTTGACAGATTGCCGCCTGGCCATCGCGCGCGCCGACGAGAAGATGCTGACGTCGCCTGAGTTGACGATACCAGCGCCGCAGCGCATCGTCGCTGTCGCCCTGCGGCCGCAGCAGATTGACCAAGGGGCGATGGCCCTGGCAACCGGCATTATCCAGACCTTCGACCGCGCTGCAACCACAGCGCTGGCGTCGCCGGTGAAGGGCGCGGTCGATGTCGCGTTCAGCAGCGATGGCGCCTCTCTGGCCGCACTGGGCAAGGAGGGCCAGGTCAGCCTCTGGGCCTGGACGGACGCCGAGCCCCGCAACCTGTACGAACCTGACCTGGGCGCGTCGGTCTTCGTCGCGCTTGAGTTCGTCCAGGGCGATACCTGGCTGGCGCTGGCCACCGGTTCAACGGGGACGCCGGCCCAGGCTCAGGTGGCGCTGTGGGATCGGCAGACCGAGAGCCTGATCCATCGATTCGGCCTGGATGATCCCGCGGCCGACCTGGCGCTCAGCCCGGACGGGAGCGCGCTGGCCGCGGCCCTGCCCGACTCCACCATGCACTGGCCCATGGACCGGGCGCGCTGGCTGGAGCTGGCCTGCGCGCGCGCCGGCACGAGCCTGAGCTATGACGCCTGGCGCAAGGCCTTTCCTAACGCCGACCGGGAGGACCCTAAGGAGGCGAAAATCTGTGGCGACTGGCCGCTGGACATCAGCTTCGCCCAAGCGCTGGTGCATGAGGCAGAGCGGAAGCTGGACAATTGCCGAAGCGAAACGTGGGACGACGGCCTGGCGCTGCTCGAAGAAGCGCAACAGGCTGATCCTCGCCTTGCGTTGGATCCCAGCGCGCACAGGATGCAGGTGGTGGGCGGCCGGGCGCTGGAATATCTGCGCGACGGCGACAACGAGGAAGCCAGGGGCTGCCTGGACCTGGCGGCTGACGGGCCGGCCGCGCTCGATCGGGTCTTCCAGGCCGCGGCGAGCCTGGTGCGGGCCGAGCGGCTGCCGGCGGAGGGGCAGAGCAAAGATATGGGCGAAGTCGTCGCGGCGCTGGACCAGGCGCTGGAACTCAGGTCCTACTGGCCGGATACCCAGGTGGAGATGGCCCAGAGCGGGTTGACCCAAGCCCTCTATTCCCTCTGCCAGCAGGGCGATGCTCCGGCCTGCCAGCGCGCGGCCGCTCTGATAGACTTGCTGGAGGAGGGCACGATCGCGCGGGGCGCCCTCCTCAACGGCGCGGGGCCGGCGCTCTACTTCCAGGGCCGCCGCGGCCAGGCTGTCACCATCGCCATGAACGCCGACAAAAATGCCTTCGACGCCTTCCTGAGCCTGGAGGGGCCGGGCGGCGCGGCGATCAGCGACGACGACAGCGGGCCGGACAACAACTCGCTGATCGCCAACTATCTGTTGCCCCGCGACGGCATCTACCGCATCGCGCCCGGGGGCTATGGGGGCGGCGGCAGCGGCGCCTATACGGTGCAGTTCGACGTACACGAGCCGCGGCCCATCGCTCTGGGCAGGGCCGAAACTTCGACCACCGCCCAGGACAGCCTATGGCAGTTCGATGGCCTGGCCGGCCAGTTGGTGAGCATTCGCATGGACACGGCTGACGCCAACTTCGACCCCTGGCTGACCCTGTACGGACCCGACGCAACGCAGCTCCGCAGCGACGACGACAGCGGCGGGGACTGGAATGCCCTGATCATGGCCCCGCTGCCCACGGATGGCAGCTACACCCTCGTCGCAGGACGGCCAGACAGCAGCGCGCCCTACACCCTGACCGTCTCGCAGTCGCGGCCGCTCCCCTTCGACCAGCCGCAACCCTCGACCACCCTCTCGAACACGCTATGGGCATTCGAACGCGCGGGCTCGCCGGTGATCGGTCTGGAGATCACGACGGCCAGCGACGCGCTGACGCCCCGTCTGGCGCTGCGCGACGCCAGCGGCGTCGAGTTGCCCAACAGCGCGATCTCCTCCGCTCTGGGCCAGGCGCGCCTGACAGCCTATGTGCTGCCCGCGGGAGATCGCTTCTTCGTTCAGGTCACGCCGGAGGGGGATGCGCTTCCGTATACACTGACCCTGACCAGCCTGACGACACCTCCGCTGACCCTGGACCGGCCGGTCACATCGACCACCCAGACCGATCCCATCTGGACCTTCAGCGGACAAGCGGGCCAGATGGTGGACCTTGCCCTGAACAGCGACGATCGGCTGATCTTCGACCCGGCGTTGAGACTGTTGAACGCCGAGGGCAGAGAGATCGCCTACGACGACGACAGCGGCGGCGACCTGAACGCGCGCCTCGCGGCGCTCTTCCTGCCAGCCGACGGCCAGTACTTCGTCCAGCCCCTTCCCGCCGACAGCCCGGTGTCCTACACCCTGACCGTCAGCTCGGTCACTTCCCAGACGATTCGGCTGCTTCAACCAGGCGAGACGGTCACATCCACCCTGCGCCAGGACACCCTGTGGGCCATCGATGGCCGGATCGGCCAGCCCATCGCGTTCACCGCCTCCACGCCCACCGGCGCCACGCCGTCGTTGAGCATCAAGGGTTCCCGTGGCGAGACGCTGCGTTCTCCTGAAAGCGGCGCGATGGCCCCCTTCTTGCCGCCGCAGACAGGGCGCTACTACCTGCGGGTCGGCGGCCTCGACCAGACGACCCGCTACAATCTGGCGCTGCGTGAGCACCAGCCGCCTGAGATCAGGTTCGGCGAAACTAAGTCGTCCAACACCGCAACCGACGAGCTGTGGCGCTTCCGCGGCCGGGCCGGCCAGGTGGTGGATATCAGGCTGACCGGCTGGAGCTCCGGCGGCAGCTTCGATCCCTACCTGACCTTGCTGGCCGCCGATGGGACCTCATTGGCGGACAACGACGACACCAGCAGTGGCGACTGGAACGCGCGCATCGCGGCCTTCCTGCTGCCGGAGACCGGCGACTACTTCATCCGCGCTGGGCGACCAGGCTCCACCGCGCCCTACCAGTTGAGCCTGACCAGCCGCAGCCCCACCGCGGCCATGCTGGGCGCGACCATGCTGACGCAGGAGAGCGCCGCGTTCACGCTGTCCATGCCGCCTGGCTTCGTCTCCATCGCCGTCGCTCCGGCCGCCGAGCTGAGCCTGATGGGGCCGGGCGACATAGCCCTGGCCAGCCAGGCCTCCGCCATCCTGGCGCGGCTGGACGCGGCCGGCGTCTACACGGTGGGCGTCAGCTTTCCGGCCGACGGCCAGCCGCGCAGCGTCACCATGCTGCCCATCGCGGCCACGCCGCGTCCCCTCGACATGACACAGAGCAACCAGGGCCGGCTGCAGGCTGGGGGCGCCGATCTGTGGACCCTTGACGGCGACGCAGCGCAGGCTGTGCGCGTGACTGCGTCGGGAGCCGGCTTCACGCCCGTGCTGGAGCTGTATGCGCCGGACGGCGGGCGGTTGGCCGTGGGCCAGCAGAACGGCGAGCTGCTCGCCGCGCTGCCCGCGGGCGGCGACAGCCTGCTGGCCGTGCGCGGCCCGACGGTGCAGGCCAGCGGCCCCTACACGCTGACGATACAGCCCATGGACGCCACGCCCGGGCCGCAGGCCTGCACCGGCAGCAGCAACACGGCGGACTATCTGCCCGTGCAACAGGGCAGCCGGGTCGTACTGGGCCGCCACCGGCCGGTGAACGGCGAAGAAAACTGGGATTCCGCCATGGACGCCTACGTGGGCCAGCAAGCGCGCGTCACCTATCTGACCGGCAGCGACTGGGTGGGCTGCCCCCAGGTGCAAGTCGATATCGACCAGGGACGGTTCTCCTGGCGGGTGCGAGACCTGTTGGTGCTCAATTGAGGCGTACACAGGCGCGTTCTTGAACCAGGTTGACAAGGATCAGGGTTTGACCTACAATTAGCAAAGACTGCTAAATAGACGCTAAACGGAGGCAACATGAACCGAGTTCCCGCCATCGCGCCCCTCAGCGACATGCGCGTGCGCCAATTGGATATCGTACAGAAAGCCCGCCAAGGACCGGTCGTGTTGATCGAGCGCGGCAGCAAGCCGGCGTTGGTGGTGGTTTCACCCGAGCAATGGAATGCACTCAGCGAACGCATCGAGTTCCTGGAGGACGCTGTTGCCGTCTACCGCAAGAAGTGGGAACTGGCGACCGGCCGGGATGAAATGATCGAGCTAACGTCGGTCGAGATCGAAGATTGGCTGGAAGATGATCTACCGGCTTAAGATAACCAGGGAGGTGCAGCGACAAGTCGATCGCCTGCCCGGCAATATGCGCCAGCGAGTGAAACGCACGATTGCTGCGCTGGCTTTCGACCCTCGACCAGGCAGCGCCGAGGAATTGGGGGAGGAGCTGGCCGGCTTCTGGCGAATCAAGTTGGACGATTATCGGATCATCTATAGCATCTACGACGATGTAGTCATAGTCGAGATTGTCCGCGTGATTAGACGAACTGCGAAGACCTACGCTGGCTTGGTGTGATCCAGTCGCGCAGACTTGTGTGATGATCCCCCCTACTGCGCCGTCCCCAACCCCGCCTGCGCCCACTGCATGGTATACAGCTTGTAGTAGCGGCCGCGCTGGGCCAGCAGCGCGGCGTGCGTCCCCTGCTCCACGATCTCGCCGTGCTCCATCACCACGATCTGATCGGCGTCGACGATGGTGCTCAGCCGGTGGGCGATGACGAAGCTGGTGCGGCCAGCCATCAGCGCGTCCAGCCCCTGCTCGATCAGCTTCTCGGTGTGGGTGTCCACGCTGCTGGTGGCCTCGTCCAGGATCAGGATGCGCGGATCGGCCAGCAGGGCGCGGGCGAAGGAGATCAGTTGGCGCTGCCCCACGCTGAGGTTGACGCCGTTTTCCCCCACCTGGGTGGTGTAGCCCTCGGGCAGGCGCTCGATCATGCCATGTGCGCCGACCACGGCGGCCGCGGCCATCACCTCCGCGTCGCTGGCCTCCAGCCGGCCATAGCGGATGTTGTCGGCCACCGTGCCGGCGAAGAGAAAGGTATCTTGCAGCACGATGCCGAGCTGGGAGCGCAGGCTGGTCTGGCTCACCGCGCGCACGTCGTAGCCGTCGATCTGCACCGCGCCCTGGCTGACGTCGAAGAAGCGGGCCAGCAGACGGATCACCGTGCTCTTGCCCGCCCCGGTCTCGCCCACCAGCGCGATGCGCTGGCCCGGCTCGGCCCGCAGGCTGACGTTGTGCAGCACCGGCTCGCCATCCTTGTACTGGAAGCTGACCTGGTCGAACACCACGCGGCCCTGGATGGGGGGCAACGCCACCGCGTCGGGCGCATCTCGCAGGTCAGGCTCGGTATCCAGCAGGGCAAAGAGCCGCTCGGTGGCGGCCATGGTGGCCTGGAAGGTGTTGTAGCGCTGGGCCAGGTCGCGAATGGGGTCGAAGAAACGTTCCACGTAGAGCACGAAGGCCACCAGCACGCCGGCGGTCAGCGCGTCGCCCAGCACCAGCCAGCCGCCCAGCCCCACCACCAGCGCCGTGGCCAGCGAGCCGATGAAGTCCACACCGGGGAAGAAGAGCGCGCTCAGCCGCGCGGCCAGCACGTTGGCGTCGAAAAAGGAGCGGTTCAGGTCGTCGAAGTGCTGCGCGTTGACTGGCTCGCGGGTGAAGCTTTGGGTGACGCGAATGCCCGAGATCGACTCGTTGAGATAGCCGTTGATCAGCGACAGACGCAGCCGGGTGGCGCGGTAGGCGTCGCGCACCCGTAAACGCCAGAAGTTGGTCAGCAGGATCATCAGCGGCATCGCGGCCAGGGTGACCAGCGTCAACTGCCAGCTCAGGCTGAACATGACGATGACGATGCCCACCAGCAGGAAGAGGGCGCGCGTCAGCCCGGTGATGGTCCAGGTGATGAACTCCTGCAACACCCCCACATCGCCGATCAGCCGGCTCATCATGCGGCCTACGCTGTAGTTGTTGTGGAAGGTGAGGGTCAGCTCATGCAGGTGGCGGAAGAGCGCGCTGCGCACATCGGCCACCACCTGGGTGCCCACATAGGCCATCAGGCTGATGCGGTAGCGGTTGGTCAGCCATTCGATCAGCGCGGCCGCCAGGAAGAGCAGCGTCCAGCGGCGCAGCGCGGCCGCATCGCCGGCCGTGATGCCCTGATCGATGGCTTGGCCGATGATCCAGGGACCGGCCACCGCCATGGTCGAGGAGACGATCATGAAGATCACCGCCACGATGGTGCGGCGTTTGTAGGGCGCCATGAAGCTGCCCAGCCGGCGGACCAGCCCGGCATCGTACACCTTGCCCAGCACATCGTCGTCCTGCTGGTCGGGCATCAGCCGCCGGATGCGCGCCTCGCGCTGCTGCTGCGCGGCCGCCGTCGCCGGCGTCGCCCAGCCCAACGACTCGCGCAGCGTAATGCGGGCCTTGTCATGATTGATCGTGTGGTTCATATTGTCACTGGGGGCAGAAGGCAGAAGTCAGAAGGCAGAAGTCAGAAGTCAGAGGTCAGAGGTCACCGGTCACCGATCACCGATCACCGATCACCGATCACCGATCACCAACCTACCAACCTACCAACCTACCAATCTACCAACCTACCAACCTACCAACCT
>JAJTXO010000201.1 GCA_021463315.1 Caldilineales bacterium
AAGCGGATCTTGCGGCTCTCGGCCTGGCCCGGCGTCGTCGGGCCGAAGAGCCAGTCGATGCGCAGCGTCCGCGTCTGCGCCGACCAGGCGATCCCGGGCGACGCGAGTTCGATGTTGCCGCGGCAACTCGCGGTCTTGATCCTGAGCGTCTCGCGCGGCGGCGGATCGGCCAGCGCGATGACGCGCAGGAACTGCTCTTCGCCGGCCTGGCAGTAGGACATCCCTCCGGCGATCGACGGATAGGTATCGAGCACGATCAGCGCCACGACGGTCAACAACACCACCGACTCGCGCGGCAGGCCGAGGATGCTCTCTACCTTGGGCACGGTCAGGATCGCGCCGACCACCAGAATGCCCAGCAGCGGCCCGCGGATCAGGAAGACGATCAGCCCGCGCTTGACAACGCGATCGGGGCTGAGCACGCCATAGTAGGCGACGCTGTAGGTCATCACAATCAACATCACCGCCACGCCGATGTTGCCGATCAGGGTCAGAATCCCCACGAAGGCGCGCTGCGGATCCACCGTGAAGCCAGCCAGCACCAGATAGGGAAAGACGCCCATGCCAGGCGCGAGAAAGGAGACCACCAGATAGGTCATGCGTCGCCGCGAGGCGGGCGTCAGACAGCGCTGGCGCACCCGATAGGTGTTGTAGAGGCCATAGCCTGAGGCAAACAGGAAATAGACGACGAACAGCGGGAAGAGCCGCCCCGGATCGAGGTAGGTGAGATTGGTGACACTGCCAGCCGGCTGCACGATCAGATCAGTGAACAGCGCCAGCAGGACGATCACGCCGCTGGCGACATAGCTCAGCATCACCAGGCGGGTGCGACGCCGCGAGATGGCGTTGGTGGTGCGCAGCAGCGCGTCGGACAGATCGAAATAGGCGGCCGGCACGATGGGAATGCCCAGCCATTGCAGGCGCAGCCACAGCTCCGCCTGTTCGGGCGCCACCAAATAGAGCAGCACATCCCCGGTGTAGACCACCATGACGCAGGCCAGCAGGATGGCAAAGGCGCGCCCCACCCGGTTGCGTACGTTGTAGGCCACCACATAGGCCAACAACGAAAAGGCCAGAATCGCCACCGCGGCCGAAAGCAGCAGATTAGCCAGGTCGAGAATGGATAGCCAGGAGGGAAGGGTTAGGCCGGACATGACGGTGATGGTAGATTGGTAGAGTGGTGGTTGGTAGATTGGTGAGCCAACGGATACGACCTGGCCACAGACGACCAATTTACCAACCTACCGATGTACCCCTCTACCGCAGCTCTCGTCCGAAGAAGAGCGCCACGCTGCCGTTGCTGAAATAGCGGTCGTTGAAGCCACAGAAGACGAAGCCATGGCGCTGGAGGAAGCGAATGCCGGGATCGTTCTGAGTTTGCAAGGGGGCCATCAGCCGGCGCAACTGGTGGTCGCTGCTCCATTGCAGCGCGGCGCGCAGCAACAGGCCCCCCACCCCCTGACGCCGAAAACTGCGCTCCACCACCAGATGCCACAGCCAGCCGGTCTGCAGATCGGGCTCTGGCCCTATATCGACATAGCCGACGATGCCAGCGCCCAGCCAGTCTTCGGCGACCAGAATGCAATAGCCCCGCTGCCAATGCATCAGCAGGGCGTTGCGGGGCGAAGGATAGTCCAGGCGCAGCTCGCGCGGCAGGGATGTGGTGCGCAGTTGAGCCGACACCTGCTCACGGCTCTCGCGCAGGTCCAACTGCCAGACCCGGCGCGTGTCGAAGGTGGGGTCCAGTTGCAGGCAAGTTTCAATGTCGTTGGGGGTGGCAAAGCGGACATGCATGGCCCGATTGTAGCATTGCGCCAGCGAAAAGGCAAAGGGTAGGCCATCCTTTGGCGCTGAGCGGCGACCTGTATCAGATAGACACAGAATTTCACAATTTGACATGTCGATTCAAAACGCCTATAATGGCACCGATTGGCGTTTCTGATCTCTCGCTGGCAGTCTCTGATGGTGCGCACCGGGCTGCGCCCTCAGCATGAAGCAACGGTCACTGTGGTACTATCCAATGGCCTTCGCCCTCCTGCAAGAACCAGAGCGCCTATCCAATCTGGACAGTGTGATGTCCATCTTCGCGCGATTCTCTCTTCTCGCTTCCAACATCCAGGCAGATCACTCATCAATGGCTGCCGGATGTTCGCGTTTGGCACGGAATGCGCCAGATGTACCGGCCCGCCGGCGCCGAACGGCGCTCAACTATCGGTTGATTCTGGCTCAGAGTGGCCAGTCTCTTCATATACTTACGGTTCCACATCAGGAGGAGAACCATGTCTCGACGGAATTGGTCTATCGTAATTGCGTTGCTGGTGGTGGCATCCATGCTGCTGGCAGCCTGTGGCGGCGGCGCCACCCCGACTACCGCCCCCGCGGCCACTGAGGCCCCTGCGGCCGCGGCCCCCACCGAGGCCCCTGCGGCCACTGAGGCCCCGGCGGCCACTGAAGCGCCGGCGGCCACCGAAGCCCCTGCAGCGACGACGGGTGCAGCCTGCCCTGCGGGCGCGCCGACCCTGAAGATCTGGGCCGACAGCAACCGCGTCGGCATCTTGCTGGGCATCCGTGATCAGGTTCTGACCGAAACCGGCGTCTGCCTGGACGTGCAGGAGCTGAGCTTCGATCAGATGCGGTCGCAGATCAACCTGGCCGGCCCGGCTGGCGAGGGTCCTGACATCTTCGTCGGCGCGCACGACTGGGTGGGCGAGCTGACTGCCAATGGCGTCGTCGCGGAGATGGACCTGGGCGCCAAGGCGGCCGACTTCGACCCTGTGTCCCTGACGGCGTTTTCCTGGGACGGCAAGCTGTACGGCATGCCCTATGCCGTGGAGGCCGTTGGCTTCTTCTGCAACGCCGACCTGGTTCCCACTCCCCCCACCACCTATGACGAGGTGAAGGCGATGTCGGAGGACAAGGGCGATCTGACGCAGTTCTTCGCCTTGCAGACCGGTGATGCCTACCACAACGAGCCGGTCAACACCGCGTTCGGCGGCTACATCTTCGGGCTGACCGATACCGGCTACGATGCCTGCGATGTGGGCCTGGACAGCGAGGGCGCGGTGGCCTATCTGCAGTGGCTGAAGGACATGGTGGATGCGGGCCTGTTGGATCCCAACGTGGACCCCGCCACGGCTGAGACGCTGTTCGTCGAAGGCCGCGCTGGCTGCATAATCACCGGCCCCTGGAACGTGGACAGGTTCCGCGATGCCGGCATCAACTTCTCCATGAGCGCCTTCCCCGCGGCGACCCAGGCCGGCTCGCCTTTCGTGGGCGTGCAGGGCTTCATGATCAACGCCTTCAGCCCCAACCGGGTGCTGGCGCAGTCCTTCCTGGTGGACTACGTGGCCACCAACGATGTGATGGAGCAGTTCTTCGTGGTCGACAACCGGCCCCCGGCCTACATGCCGGCGCGCGGCGTCATGGATGACGTCGGCAAGGCATTTGCCGACGTCATCGGGCTGGGCCATCCCATGCCCGGCATCCCTGCCATGGGCACCGTGTGGAGCTCTTGGGGCGACGCCATCAAGACTGTGATGCTCAAGACGGCGACGCCCGAGGCTGCGGCGGCTACGGCGGCCCAGCAGGTGCGCGAGGCGGCGCAGTGCCAGTAGCCTTCCCGGCTCTACGTTCCTATAAAACGTAGTTTCAAACAGCCTGGTGGATTGCGACAAGGTCGGGATCCACCAGGCTGTGTACCTGCCTCAGGCAGACCTGACGCAGGACGCGATCCTCTCTTGTTGATAACTGTTCAGGCGCCAGGCAGTGACGACCGATCGAGCGGAGCGTCCAACCCGGCAGATGAGTAGTTCCTCTTCTTGACCATGCCAGGGAGGTCCGACCATGGCTGCACCAACAGCCGGAGCAAAAGGAGGACGCAAGTCCTCCTTTTTCTCCCAAGACGGTAGTGTACTGGGTACTCTGATCAAGGTAGTCGGCGTGTCAGCCGTGGTCGCTCTGCTGACCTATATCGGCTGGCAGATGTACTCCGCCGGATCCTACGCCTTTGCCATCACCTTCTTCATCTGCGCGCTGCTCTTCACCCTCGTGTTTGTGCGCCAGAGCACCATCCCCCTGCGCTGGATCATGCCCGGCCTGGTGTTTCTGATCCTCTTCCAGCTCTACCCCATCTTTTTCACCGTCTCCACCTCCTTCACCAACTATTCCACAGGTCGCAACGTCGAAAAGCCGGTGGCCATCGCCGCGATCGAGCGTCTGACCTATGTGCCCGAAGGGTCGCCGGCCTGGGGCTGGACGCCGCTGCAGGCCGCAGATGGCAGTTGGGCGGTCTGGATCATCGATCCTGCTGACGGCACGGCCTATCTGGCTGTGCCCGATGGGGACTGGGTTCCCGCGGCCGAGGTCAGCGGCCTTCAGATGGATGCCAACGGCGCGCCCACCAGCATGGATGGCTTCACGGTGCTGCCGGCCAACCAGCGCTTCCTCTTCGTCTCCAACAACCAGGATGTGACCTTTGGCGACGAGGAGCGCGGCGTCCGTGTCACCAGCTCCACAGAAGCGCGGGTGACGAGACAGCGCTACGTCTTCGATCCTGCGCAGGACGCCATGATCGACCAGCAGGATGGCACGGTCTTCGTGGCCCAGAACGGCATTTTCACGGCTGCAGATGGCCGAACGTTGGCGCCTGGTTTCCCCGTGAGTGTGGGCATCTCGAACTACACCAGCATCATCACCAACCCCAACATTCGCGGCCCCTTCTTCACCATCTTCATCTGGACTTTCATCTGGGCTTTCCTCAGCGTGCTAGAGACTTTCGTGCTGGGCCTGGCTCTGGCCCTGAACATGAACAGTCCCAACATTCCCTTCCAGCGCATCCTGCGGGTGTTGCTGATCGTGCCCTATGCCATCCCAGCCTTCATCACGGTCAAGATCTGGGTGGGCCTGCTCAACCCGGTGCTGGGCATTATCGGCAGCCAGTGGAATCCCGGCTGGTTCACCGATCCTTTCTGGGCCAAGGTGGGCATCCTGATGGTCAACCTCTGGTTGGGCTATCCCTACATGTTCCTGATCATCACCGGCGCCTTGCAGAGCATCCCGGGCGACATCTATGAGGCCGCCCGCGTCGATGGCGCCGGCCCCTTCTATCAGTTCCGCCGCCTGACCTTGCCGCTGCTGATGGTCTCCATCGGACCGCTGTTGATCGGCTCTTTCGCCTTCAACTTCAATAACTTCGCGATCATCGACCTGTACAACGGAGGCGGTCCACCCATCCCCGGATCAGCCACGCCGGCCGGCTATACCGATATCCTGATCAGTTACACCTACCGCATCGCCTTCGGCGGCGCGCGCGGCAACGACTACGGCCTGGCCGCGGCCATCTCCGTCATCATCTTCCTGATCGTGGCGACCATCACGATCTTGAACTTCCGCTTTACCGGTCAACTGGAGGAGGTATCCGAAAATGTCTAGCGCAGCTTCAAAGAAGTCCTCCGGCTTGAGCATGGCAGGACGGCGCCGCCTGGACACAGGCTTGCGTCTGCTGATCGCCTTCCTCTTCATCCTCTACGCGCTGTTTCCCATCGTCTACGTGATCGGAACCTCGCTCAACCCCAGCGGCAGCCTGCAGACCTCGCAGATCATCCCCTCGAACCCGTCGCTGAACAACTATCGCAGCCTGCTGACCAGCCAGACCAACCCCTTCATGCTGTGGATGCGCAACTCCATGATCGTCTCGACGACGACCTCGATCTTGACGGTGGCGCTGTGTTCCCTGGCTGCCTATTCCTTCTCACGCTTTCGCTGGAAGAGCCGCAAGCGTCTCCTGCAGGGCCTGCTGCTTTCCCAGGTGTTCCCCAACATCCTGGCCATCGTGGCGGTGTTTCTGATGCTGCAGCAGATCGGCCGCATCTTCCCCGCGTTCGGTCTCAACACCCTGGGCGGCCTGATCCTGATCTACCTGGGCGGAGCGATCGGCTTCAACACCTGGCTGATGAAGGGCTTCTTCGACACGGTGCCGCGCGATCTGGACGAGTCGGCCATGCTGGACGGCGCGTCCTCCTGGCAGACCTTCACCACCATCATTCTGCCGCTGGTGCGGCCGGTGCTGGCGGTGATCTTCATGCTCAGCTTCATCGGCACCTACGGCGACTTTCTGCTGGCCCGCGTGCTGCTGACCAACACGCGGCAGTACACGGTGGCCGTGGGTCTGA
Organism: Caldilineales bacterium; assembly: GCA_021463315.1. GTDB lineage: Bacteria > Chloroflexota > Anaerolineae > JAAEKA01 > JAAEKA01 > JAAEKA01. The sequence continues at coordinate 6,171 of JAJTXO010000201.1, forward strand.
GCCTGTTCATCGGCCAGCAGTTCGGCCAACGCTGGGGCGAGTTCGCCGCCGGCGCAGTGCTGGCCGCCATCCCCACCATGATCCTGTTCTACATCTCGCAGAGCCAACTGCAAGGCGGCCTGACCTCGGGCGCAGTCAAGGGCTAGAATCGCAGCGTTTTTCGTGCTAAACCAAGAGCCAGGCTTGCCTGGCTCTTGTCGATTCGGGTGTCAGAGGGAGCCAGCGAGACGGCGAATGGAATTCGCCGTCTCAAAGCACGAAGGCCCCTCAGGGCCTGCAGATCCCAGCCTAAGCCAGCGAATGGAATTCGCCGTCTCAAAGCGCGAAGGCCCCTCAGGGCCTGCAGATCCCAGCCTGAGCCAGCGAATGGAATTCGCCGTCTGAAAGCGCAAAGGCCCCTCAGGGCCTGCAGATCCCAGCGCCTGAGGGCGCTTCGTGTTCTCAGCCAGACAATTCCATTGTCTGGCCTCCCAGCCAGCCAGCGAATGGAATTCGCCGTCTCAACGCACAAAGGCCCCTCAGGGCCTCCAGATCCCAGCGCCTGAGGGCGCTTCCAACCAGCGAATGGAATTCGCCGTCTCAAAACGCAAAGGCCCCTCAGGGCCTGCAGATCCCAGCGCCTGAGGGCGCTTCGTGTTCTCAGCCGGACAATTCCATTGTCTGGGCCTCCCAGCCAGCCAGCGAATGGAATTCGCCGTCTCAAAACGCAAAGGCCCCTCAGGGCCTGCAGATCCCAGCGCCTGAGGGCGCTTCGTGTTCTCAGCCGG
>JAJTXO010000202.1 GCA_021463315.1 Caldilineales bacterium
GCCCGGCGAGCCGCCGCCGGACCTCGGCCTGCCCGAGGGGATCGCCTTCGAGCCGCGGCTGAGCAAGGTGTTCGTGACGAGCCGGGACAGCGACGCGCTGACGGTGATCCAGGATCAGGGGCCGGCGCAGGTGGTGTTTGTCAGCGACCGCGACGGCAACGGCGAGATCTACCGCATGCTGCCCGACGGCCGGCGGCAGACGCGGCTGACCTTTACCCCCAACGCCGCGGAGAACGCGCCGGCCGGCTCCCCCGATGGACGCTGGATCGCCTACGAACGCGCGGAGAACAACGGCTCCCGCCAGATCTGGCTGATGAGCCGCGACGGCCGTGGCGCGACGATGCTCACCGACGGCCCCTTCGACAACCTGCATCCCACCTGGTCGGCCGACAGCCGTAAGCTGGCGCTGGCGTCGAATCGCGACGGCGACTGGGAGATCTACGTGCTGGATCTGGCCACGCGCGGCCTGACCAGGCTGACAGACAACACCTGGGCCGACGAGCAACCCGACTGGAGCAAGATCACCGGACGCATCGCCTTCGTCTCCACCCGCAACACCCCCAACGGCGAGCTCTTCACGATGGCTGCCAATGGCTCCGACGTGCGCCCTCTGCTGAGCAACGTCAACGGCGACGCCAGCCCCAGTTGGTCGCCAGGTGGCGAGCGGCTGGCGTTCTGGGGCAGCCGGCCCGCCGGCCAGGCGCTGTACACCGTGCGCAGCGACGGCAGCGATATGCACCTGCTGGCGCCGCAGGCGCTGCGGCCGGAGCGGCCCGCCTGGGGCTCCGGGAGCGATGCCATCCTCTTCAGCGGCTATCGGCCCGGCAACGGCTACAGCGAGATCCTGCGCATCCAGCCTGATGGCAGCGGGCTGGCGCTGCTGACCCACAACGAGGTGAACTTCGACTACGCGCCCGGTTGGCTGGCGGGCTGGTGACACCCAGCCGGAGATAGTGGCCGCTTGACGCTCTGTTTGGAACTGCGTACAATCCAGGCGTTCTGCAACTGCTCAGCCGAAAGTGCCCGGGGCTGGAGCAGCCCCGGCATTCTCAGCACGCGGAATCTATGCGCTTGAAATGGAGTGACTTCAATGAACACAGGTAGCCGAATTGAGATCAATCCTTCCGTCATGTTAGGCAAGCCGGTCATCAGAGGCACACGCATCCCGGTCGAGTTGATCATCAGAAAGCTCAGTGAGGGAGCCAGCGAGGCTGACCTGCTGGACGCATATCCTCGTTTGGCCCCCGCTGATGTCCGGGCAGCGCTTGGATATGCTGCTGACTCGCTGGCTCACGAAACAGTCTTCCTACAGCCTGCGTAATGGACAGGGCGCAACTTCGTTTCCTGGCCGACGAAAGCTGTGATTTCGCTGTGGTTCGCGCCTTGCGAGCTGACGGCTTTGATGTCTATGCCGTGAGTGAGATCATGCAACGATCTGACGATCGGCTGTTGATCGAGCAGGCCGTGCGGGAAAGCCGAATCCTATTGACCGAAGACAAGGATTTCGGCTGGTTGGTGTTCGCCAGCTCAGCACAATCGGCCGGTGTGATCTTGATTCGCTTTCCAGGGCAAGGACGTCTTACCCTGGTAGACATGGTGAGGCGCGTTGTGCGAGAGCAGGCTGAGCAGCTTGACGAGTCCTTCGTCGTTTTGCAGCCAGGCGCTGTTCGCATCACACGTAAACCGGGGGGATTGGCTACCGCACCACCAGGACGGGACGATTCAGCCGTTTGATCAGCACGCGCGCGATGTCGGCCAGCAGCACCCGCTGCCAGCCGGCGTCGCGGTGTGCGCCGATGACCACCAGATCGTAGCCGTTTGTCTCGCTCTCGGCCAGGATCTCCTCCACCACCACGCCGTGGCGCACCTTGGCCCGCGCGCGGATGCCGGGATGGGCGAGCAACTCCAGGCCGCTGGCCAGCCACACACCTTCGGGGGAGCGTTCTTCGATCAGCTCCTCGGCGCTGGCCCGCAGATCTTCATCGGGCACGCCTGGCCAGGCGATGATCTGCGACATCACGTGCAGCACCGTGATCTCGGCCTGGCCCAGCAGCGTGCCGGCCAGTTGAGCCGTGAAGCGGGCGAGCAAGGAGGGAACGATCGCGCCGCTGTCGCACAGCAGGATGCGCCGGACCGGCCTGATCTCCCCCTTGGCAATCAGCACGGGACAGGCCGCGTGCTCAACCACATGCAGCCCCGTGGAGCCCAGCATGAGGGTCTTGAAGGTGTGGTCGCGGCGTTCGCCCAGGATGATCAGCCCATAGCCGCCTTCCCTGGCCTCGGCGACGATCTGTTCGGCCGGCCGGCCATAGCGAATGCGGGTATGGATGCAGGGGACATCGGTCAGCAAGGACTGCGCGGCCTGCAGCAGCGCTTCAGCCCGCGGCTGGTCTGCTTTGCGCCGCGCGACGGTGAGCACGACCGGGATCTCCTCGGAACAACGCACGATCTCAGCGCCCAGCCGGAGCGCGTTATCTGATTTCGAGGAACCACCTACGGCGATCAGGATTTTCACGAGGCAGCACTCCTTGGTTCAGAATGGCAGCAACAAGAGCACGATGGGGGTGACGAAAAGCACGACCATGAACAGAGCCAGATTGCGGTCATTGGCGGTGATCACAGCCACCAGGCGCAGCGAATAATGCTCGAACCAGCGATAGAAGAGCGCCAGGATGATCAGCGACACGATGGCGATGCTGATCATCTCGGTCAGGACCACGGTGAAGGCCGCGGGGTTGTCGAGCAGCACAGCCGCGAAGAGGGTGTCGATGAAGGTGGTGATGTTGGCGCCCATGATGTAGGGGATGACATTCTCACGGCGGATGAAGCCGCGGTTGCTCAGCGGCACCAAAATGCCCAGGGAAACGCTGACCGACATGGAGATCAGGGTGACAGAGGCGCCCAGCAGAAACATCACCCAGGGGCGGTAGACCATGCGCGAGACGTGGCCGACCTGGCTGTCTTTGATGGTCATCTCCGGCAGGCAGCGATCGAAGAGATTGAAGCTGAGCAAGATGATGCCCATGCCCACTACGAAGAGCCCCCAGCCAGGCAAGAAACTGGCCAGCAGGCTGGCAATCGGATCGAAAATCGCATCGACCACGGAGTTCAACGCGGCGCCAGAGCGAAGCTGCACATGGTCGAGCATCCCGGTCTGCAAGATAGCCACGCCGATGGCCAGCCCCGCCAGATAGGTGGTCCAGGTGACCGTCAATGAGGTCAGCCCCATGCTGAGGCTGGTAGCCCGGTTGCGCCCCCGCAGCACGTAGATGAAGCCGATGAAGAGCACGATGAAACTGGCGCCCATCCGGCTGCCGGTGATCATCGTGAAGGTCTCCAGTTGAGTGATCACCCCCGCGTCGAAAAAGGTCAAGGCTGCGGCGGCCACCGGCGAGCCGCTCATCACCACATAGGCAAACAGCCAGCCGAAGCCCAGGCTGTTGACCGGGTTGGTGACACGGAAGGAATCGCGCACCAGCGGCGCCAGCCCGCGCGCGCCATCCTTCATCAACGTCAGCGCCAGAATGAACAGAAAGAGGCTGGCCAGAAAGATGGCGATCTTGCCCCAATGGATCTTCTGCCACACTCGTCGCGCCCGCGCAGCCGGCCGGAGCGGCGGCGACAAGGACCGTTCGTCGTTGCCAACAGATCTTACGTCCGGTGGATCATGCATCAATGGTCTCCTTGGGTTGATCGGTGGAAGGGCGGGATCTCTGCTATGGCGCCTGGTCGTCGGCCGCGCCGGGCAACAGCAAATGCGCCGCCAGGGCCCCGACGTAGGGCAGATGTCGATAGCGCTGGCGATAGTCCAGCCCATAGCCCACCACGTAGCGGTCGGGCAGCTCGAAGCCGACGTAGCGCAGCGGCAACTTGACCAGACGCAGACGCGGCTTGTCGAACAGGGTGCAGACGTGCAGGCTGGCCGGCTGTCGTTCGCGCAACATGCGCAGCAGGGTGTGCAAGGTCAGCCCTGTGTCCACCATGTCCTCGACAAACAGCACGTGACGACCCTCGATGCTGCTCTCCAGATCTTTCAGCAGCCTGACCTGGCCGGGCCGAGTCTGCGCACCGTAGCTGCTGATGGCCAGAAAGTCCACGGTGAAGGGGATGGGAATGGCGCGCATCAGATCGGCCATGAAGATCACCACCCCGCGCAGCACGCCCACCAGCATCGGATCCAGCGCGGCGTAGTCCGCGGCGATTTCAGCGCCCAACGCGGCCACGCGGTGCTGGATCTGCGCTGCGCTCAGGATGACTTCGGAGATCGGATCGGCGGAATCGGGCATGGCGACAAGGGCGCCGGCCGGGCCTGTCGGAGATGAGGTCCCAGCCGGCTTCTGCGACAAGATGAGGGCTACAGATCGGCCAGGCGCGCGGCGATGCTCTCGCCCACCGCCGTGGTCGGCGTGCGATGTAAGGGCAGATAGCCCTGCCTGGCCTGCTCCGGCGTCGGCAGGGTGGCCTCATCCGGCTTGTCGGACATGGTGAGCAGCAGACAGCCGCGGCGCTTCAGCCACAGCGCCATCTCCCGCACCTCCTGGGTGATGCAGACCTGCTCAGCCAGCAGCGTTCCCAGCGCGGTCTGCTCCGGCAACCGCCCAAAGCGCTCGACAGTACACAGATATTCCTGGCGGCGAAAGGCCTTGAAGGGGGTCGGGTCGCCGGCCTGCACCAGCGGATAGACCGCGCGGTGAATCTGCTGCAGCCCGGCCGGGGCGCGCTGGATCTCGCCGTCGGCCCAGGCGATGAACTGCTCAAAGCTGCGCATCAGGCCAGCCTGAATCTGGCCCACCAGGCTGGGCAGGTCGATCAAGCCCGCGCTGACGGCCAGGCAGATGTAGGCCAGGTAGTCCTGGTTGTCGGCCGTGAAGGGGTGATAGACCGGCTCCTTCAGCTCGTTGTGCGCGGCCTGGACGCGGGCCAGGTCGAAGGCGTCGCCCAGCAGGCCGGCCGCGGTGCGGTGCAGCCCCTCGACGCGGGCGTTGTCGATGACCGCGGCGTTGCGGCCGCGCGCGGCGATGGCGGTCTTGTCCATGTCCACCACCACGGCCGTGTGCTGGTCCAGCCGCGCGCCCGCGGCCTTGGCTGTGGCCAGCCAGTCGGCCAGCAGCGCCCAGCGGTTGGCCAGGCTCACGTTGTCGCCATCGGCGACCAGGCTGGCCGGCGCGCTCAGCTTCTCGGCGCCGATGAAGCACCAGCCGGGCCAGCCGCCGGCCTGGGCCAGGTTGCGGAAGGCGTTGCCGTCGGCCATAGCCGTGTCGCCGATGAAGAGCAGCTCGCGCACGGCCGCGCCGGGCAGCTCCAACGCCCGCGCCCGACGCACAAACCAGACCGAGGCGCGCGCGTAGTCTGGCTCATGCTTGCGGGGAATGCGCGGGCTGGCCAGACCCATGGCCTGCCAGGCATCCACCAGGCTGGGCACGCGCTGGTCGAACGGCGTCAAATTGCGCAGGATGACCAGGTCGTCGAAGAGATCGTGGAGGGAAGTTGTGCCAAAGGTTTGCATGGGCAGATCGGAAATGATGAACGATGAACGATGAACGATGAATGCAGACCGGCGCCTCCCGGCTCATCATTCACCGTTCATCATTCGTCGTTTGTTACCGGATGTATCCCTGCTTCGACAGCAGTTCTGCGTTGAGCACCGACCCGCCGGCCGCGCCGCGCACGGTGTTGTGACCCAGCAGGACGAACTTCAGGTCCAGGATGGGGTCGCGGCGAATGCGACCCACGACGGTGGTCATGCCGGCGCCGGTCATGCGGTCCAGCCGCACCTGGGGCCGGTCTGGCTCGTCGCGCACTACGATGCAGGGATCGGGCGCGCTGGGCAGGCCCAGCGCCTGCGGCAGGCTGCGGTAGCTGCGCAGCGCCTCGGCCGCCTCTTCGGGCGTGGCCTTGGTGCGCAGCGCCACCGAGACGCATTCCAGGTGGCCGTCCAGCGTGGCCACGCGGTTGCAGTGCGCGCTGACCGCAAAATCGGCGAAGACAACGCCCTGGCCGTCGAAGCGTCCCAGCATCTTGAGCGGCTCCTCCTCCAGCTTGGGCTCCTCGTTGCCGATGTAGGGGATGACGTTGTCGCTGATATCCATGGTGGACACGCCCGGATAGCCCGCGCCCGACACGGCCTGCATGGAGACCACGAAGACCTTCTCCAGGCCAAAGGCGTCGTGCAGCGGCTTGAGGGCCGAGGTCAGGTGGGTGGCCGTGCAGTTGGCGTTGGCCACGATGAAGCCGGACCAACCCCGTTGCGCCTGCTGGATGGGCAGCAAGGCGGCGTGCTCCGGGTTGACATCGGTGATCATCAGCGGCACGTCGGCGTCCATGCGGTGCGGGCCGGCGTTGGTGAAGACGTAGTAGCCGGCCGCGGCGAACTCGGCCTCGACCCGTTCCGCCACATCGTTGGGGGTGGCGGAGAAGATGACCTGGCAGCCGGCGAAGCTCTGCGGCTCGCCCAGCACCAGCCTCATGTCGCGCACAGCCGCGGGCATGTCAGGCTGGAGCACCCAGCGTCGTTCACGATATGCCATGCCGGCCGAACGGTCGGACGCGCCCAGCGCGGCGATCTCGAACCAGGGATGGTCTGCCAGCAACTGTACGAAGCGCTGGCCCACGGCGCCGGTCGCGCCCAGGATGCCTACTTTGATCTTGGTCATGGGATGGGGGTATCTGTGAGCATTGTGTGCTTGGTGGAAGGCGTAACTCGTAACTCGTAATGCGTAATGCGTAACCCGGAAGGAGCTCTGTGCTTGCGTATCGCTCGTCATGGCGAGCTTTCGCAACCCAGAGACCCAAGCCGCGATTCCGGGTTACGAGTTACGCATTACGAGTTACGTGACCGCGCATCGCTCGTCATGGCGAGCTTTCGCAACCCAGAGACCCAAGCCGCGATTCCGGGTTACGAGTTACGCATTACGAGTTAC
>JAJTXO010000203.1 GCA_021463315.1 Caldilineales bacterium
GCTTTGCGGGTGTCAGCCTGCGGTTTCAACCGCAGGCGCCGCCGCCGATTGAAATCGGCGTCTGGCATGCTGCGCAAAAGCATGCTGAAGCAAGCTCAGGCAGGCACCACAGCTTGCTTTAGCATGCTTTGCGGATGTCAGCCTGCGGTTTCAACCGCAGGCGCCGCTACAGGAAAAAGACCGTGCGGAAGATGTAGCCGGCGCCGATGAAGGCCTGCGCCAGCCGGCGCACCCTGCCCGATACCCCCGATTTGTTGACACTGGCTGTGCTCTCATGTACAATGCCCCCATCTTGTGCTGGAGATGACGAATGAGCGAGTTTTTCTATGGTGGACAGGCTGTGTTGGAAGGGGTGATGATGCGCGGCCGCAGCTATGCGGCCGTGGCCGTGCGCAACCCCAAGGGCGAGATCGTGGTGCATGAAGAGCCGCTGACCGCGGCCGTCTACACCAAGCCCTGGGCCAAGTGGCCCTTCGTGCGCGGCATCAGCATGCTCTGGGACGCGCTGGTGTTGGGCACCCGCTCCCTGCTCTGGTCGGCGGATGTGGCCATGAGCGACGAGGAAGAGGAAGTCAAGTTCACCGGCCCCGCGGCCTGGACCACGGTGGCCATTTCGCTGGCGCTTTCCGTGGGCATCTTCATCCTGGCCCCGGCCGCGGTCGCCAAATGGGTCGAGCAGTGGCTGGGCCTGCCAGCCTGGACCGGCGCGTTCTTCGAGGGCCTGCTGCGCCTGGTCATTTTCGTGCTCTATCTGGTGCTGATCGGCCGTATGCCCGACATCCGCCGGGTGTTCCAGTACCACGGCGCGGAGCACAAGACCATCAACGCCTACGAGGCCGGCGTCCCATTGATCCCAGAGCGCGTCGCGGAGTTCTCGGTGCAGCACCCGCGCTGCGGCACCAGCTTCTTGCTGATCGTGCTGGTGCTCAGCATGATCCTCTTCGCGCCGCTCAACTTCAACTCCGTGGAAGGCCCGCTCAGCCTGGTGCTGCGCCTGCTGTCGCGCCTGCTGCTGATCCCCGTGGTAGCCGGCATCAGCTACGAATTCCTGCGCTACTCGGCCCGGCACCTGAGCAATCCGGTCGTCAAGGTGCTGATCGCGCCTGGCCTGGGCCTGCAGCGGCTGACCACCCGCGAGCCGGATCTCTCCATGCTCGAATGCGCCATTGCCGCGCTGGCGCCGGTGCTGAGCCACGACGGCATCGAGATCGACCTGCCGGCCGCGCGCAAGCCAGATAAGTTCGAGGAAGCCGCCGCGCCGGCCTAGCCGCCACCCTTCCGTCGACCTTCAGCGTCACACAGACCATGCGCCCGGCAGCGTCGCCCGCACGAGACATCCGCAGAGCTTGTCCGCGCCGGTTGCACCTGCCGTGTGGACAAGCTCTCTCTTTTCGGTATCGACCAACGACCATTGGATGCAACATCAAAACATTCTGGAGGTTTCGTCAATGCGTAACAAGATCACTATCGTAGGCGCCGGCTTCGTCGGTGCAACCGCCGCCCACTGGTGCGCCGTCAAAGAGCTGGGCGACGTGGTGCTGATGGACATCGTCGAAGGCATGCCGCAGGGCAAGGCGCTGGACCTGCTCCAGGCCGGCCCGGTCGAAGGCTACGACCTGCACATCGTCGGCACCAACGACTACAAGGACACCGCCAACTCCGACGTGGTGGTCATCACCGCCGGCCTGCCGCGCAAGCCGGGCATGACCCGCGAGGATCTGGTCAGCACCAACGCCAAGATCATTCGCAGCGTGATGGAGAACGTGGTGGCCCAATCCCCCAACGCCATCTTCATCCTGGTGACCAACCCGCTGGACACCATGACCTATCTGGCCAAGCAGATCAGCGGTCTGCCCCGTGAGCGCATCATCGGCCAGGCCGGCGTGCTGGACGGCGCGCGCATGCGCGCCTTCATCAGCATGGAGCTCAACGTCAGCGTGGAGAACATCCACGCCTTCGTGTTGGGCGGCCATGGCGACGAAATGGTGCCGCTGGCCCGCTACTCCACCGTGGCCGGCATCCCCATCACCGAGCTGCTGCCGGCCGATCGCGTCGAGGCCATCATGGACCGCACCCGCAAGGGCGGCGGCGAGATCGTCTCCCTGCTCAAGCAGGGCAGCGCGTTCTTCGCCCCCAGCGCATCCACCATCCAGATGGTAGAGGCGATTCTCAAGGACCGCAAGATGATCCTGCCCTGCTCCGTCTATCTGGAGGGCGAATATGGCTTGAGCGACATCTGCTTCGGCGTGCCGGTCAAGCTGGGCCGCCAGGGCGTGGAGCAGATCATCCAGATCGATCTGACCGAAGAGGAGCAGGCCGCCATGGACAAGTCCGCGGCGCTGATTCGCTCCAGCATGGCCGCGCTGGAACTCTAGCCACGGCCGCGCTGTATCCAGCAGAACGCCAGGCATGGCTTACCCATGCCTGGCGTTCTTTTTCGTGCGCCGTTCTTCGCCAACTTGAACAAAACAGGGGTTATCGGGTACACTGGCCTGCATGAGTCCAACAAACACCGCCCAATCGACCGACACCCCACATCAAGACGCTGACCAAGCCGACCAGGAGCTTCCGGCGCTGGATTTCGCGCCCGAACAGTTGCCTCCCGATCACCGCTCCGGCTTCGTGGCCGTGGTGGGACGGCCCAACGTGGGCAAATCGACCCTGCTCAACGGCTGGCTGGGCCAGAAGATCGCCGCGGTCAGCCCCAAGCCGCAGACCACCCGCCAGCGTCTGATGGGCATCCTCACCAGCGCCGAGGCCCAGGTGATCTTCTTCGACACCCCTGGCCTGCACCGGCCGCAACATCAGCTCGGCCGCTTTATGGTCGATCAGGCCCAGCAAGCCCTGCCCGACGCCGACGTCATCTGCCTGGTGGTGGATGGCAGCGCCGCGCCCAGCGGGGCCGACCGCATCGTGGCCCAGGATATCGTCGCGCGGGCCGCGGACGCGGCGGTGATCCTGATCGTCAACAAGGTCGATCTGATGACAGCCAGCCAGGTGGCCGAGCGGGTGGCCGTCTATCGCGCGCTGCTGCCCAGCGCCGCCGATTGGGTCGTCCTCTCCGCGCTGGATGCCGCTGGCCTGGCCGATGGGCTGGCGCGCATCGTGCGCCTGCTGCCGCTGGGGCCGCGCTACTACCCCGAAGACCAGGTCACCGACCTGCAAGAGCGCTTCATCGCCGCCGAGATGATCCGCGAGCAGGTGCTGCTGCACACCCATCAGGAGGTGCCGCACAGCGCCGCGGTGCTGGTGGACGAGTTCAAGGAGCGGCCCGATGGCGTGGTCTACATCAGCGCCACCATCTACGTCGAACGCGATTCGCAGAAGGGGATCATTCTCGGCAAAAACGGCCAGTTGATCAAGCAGATCGGCCAGGGCGCGCGCAGCCAGATCGAGGAACTGGTCGACGGCAAGGTCTATCTGGAGCTGTGGGTGAAGGTGTGGGAGCAGTGGCGCAAAAACGAGCGCTGGCTGCGCGAGCTGGGCTACGCCCTGCCCCGGCCCCCCCGCTAGCCGTCGTTCCCCCCATCCACCAAGGAAGTACACCGTGCGCGACTTCATTCGGGTTTCAGCGTTGCTCTTCGGCCTTTTGGCGACCGTGCTCAGCCTGCTGGCGGCGGCGGCGGGCCTTGTCCTGGTGCTGCCCGACGGCGGCCTCCTGCTGGTGAGCCTGACGCTGATCGCCTCGCTGGTCGCAGTGGGCGCGGGGCTGGGCGCGCCGCTGGCCTGGGCCGCGCTGCGCTCCTGGCAGCGCCGGCCCAGCCCCGCGCTGCATCTGCCGCCCGCCTGGTGGCTGGGGCTGAGCTTCATCTCCACCACCACCATTCTGCCGCTCTATGTCAGCAAGCTCACCACCAATCCGTTGGCCATCGGCCTGATCGCGATCATTGCCAACAGCGGCTGGTTCATGCCGCAGCTCTTCACGGCCAACGCCGTGCAGCGCTTGCCCCGCCGCAAGCCGGTGGTGGTCAACCTGGGCTTCTTCACCGAGCGGCTGCCGCTCTTTTTGCTGCCCCTGTCGGCCCTGGTGGCGTTGCAGGCGCCTGGCTTGGCGCTGCTGCTCTTCTTCCTGGGCTACGCTGGCCATGTGGTGGGCGCGGGCGTGGTGGCCGCTGCCTGGCAGGACATGATCGCGCGCATCTTTCCCGTGGATCGCCGCGGCCGCTTCTTCGGCGTCACCACCTTCATCGGCAACGGCACGGGAGCTTTCGGGGCCATTTTCAGCGCCTGGCTGCTGGCCAGCCTGGCCTTCCCCACCAACTTCGTGGCTACCTTTGCGCTGGCGGCTCTGTTCATCACCCTCAGTTGGGTCGCCCTGGCCCAGGCGCGCGAGCCCGAGCAGGTGGTCACGGCGCCGCGCCAGACCAACCGCCAGTTCTGGGCCGGACTGCCCCGCATTCTGGCCGAGGATCACAACTTTCGGCGCTACGTCAGCACTCGCCTGCTGATGGTGTTGGGCGGCATGGGCGCGGGCTTTCTGACCGTGGCCGCCGTGCGCCATTGGCAGGTCTCCGACGGCGCGGTGGGGCTGTACACCCTGGCGGTGCTGATCGGCCAGACCCTGGGCAGCGCGGGCGCTGGCTTTCTGGCTGATCGGCGCGGCCACAAGCTGTCGCTGGAGCTGGGCAGTCTGTCGCTGGTCATGGCCTATCTGTTGGCCTGGCTGGCGCCCGGTCCGGCCTGGTACTATGCAGTTTTTCTGCTGCTGGGCATGGGCGCTGGCGTTGCGGCGGTCTCCGGCATGATGATCGTGCTGGAGTTCTCACCGGCCGAGCTGCGGCCGACCTATGTCGGACTGAGCAACACGGCCATCGGCCTGCTGGGCATCGTCAGCCCCCTGATCGGCGCCTGGCTGGCCAGCCGCAGCTACGACTGGCTCTTTGCCCTCAGCGCGCTCTTCTGCCTGATCAGCCTGGCCAGCCTGCGTTTCCGGGTGCGCGAGCCGCGCTGGATCGCGGTCCAGCGGCTCGATCCAACCCCGGCCGAGTAGCCAGCCATGCGCGCCTGTGAACGACCGTGGATGAGAACCCTGCGGGCTCGGTCGGAGACCGGCCCGAGCGAAAACCCTGCGGGCTCGGTCGGAGACCGGCCCGAGCGTGGATGAGCGGCTATTCTCAGGATATTGTCCCTGCGCACGGAGTTCAGAATACCGATTATGTCCTTGACCGTTGAGCTGCTGCACCAGGTCCCCTATCACGAGTGCGACGTCTACCAGAACGTGCGCGATGCCTGCTATCTGCGCTACATGCAGGAGGCGGCCTTCGCAGCCTCGGCCGCGGTCGGCTACGACGATGCGCGCTATCAGGCCATGCGCCGCGTTTGGCTGATCCGCGAGAGCCTGATCGATTTCATCCAGCCGCTGCGCTACGGCGATCAGGTGCGCACATGCACCTGGGTGGCCGATTTTCGTCGCGTGCGCTCGCGGCGGGCCTATGAGCTGCGCCGCGCCGCAGATGATGCCCTGGTGGCCCGCGCCTACACCGAATGGGCCTTTCTCGACCGGGACACCGGCCGCCCCGCAGCGATTCCCGACCAGGTGATCGCCGACTTCACTGCCAACTATCAGCCCGAGGCGGCGCTGGAGCGGGAGCACTTTCCGGCCGCGCCGCCCGTGCCGCCCGATGCTTGCGTGCTGCGTCATCCCGTCCAGTGGCGCGATCTGGACAGCGTGGGCCATGTCAACAACGCGGCCTACGGCGATTTGATCGAAGACGCCGGCCGCCAGGCGGCCAGTCAGCGCGGCTGGCCGGCCAGCCGCATGGCCGCCGCGGGCTTCGATCTGGCCACGCAGCGCCTGCGCATCGAGTATCGCCAGCCGGCCCTGCCCGGCGATGAGCTGGAGGTGGCCACCTGGCTGTCGCAGTTGACAGCCGATGGAGGGCTGCGCCACACCACCGTGCGCCGCGTCGCCGATGGCGAGCTGTTGGCGCAGGCCGTGGCCCGCTGGCGCTGCGTCGATCTGCACAGCCGCGCGCCTCGGCCCGCGCCGCCCGCTTTCCTGGCCGCTCTGCAGGCCCATCAAGGAGATAGCTATGCCCCGCCAACCCCATCTTGATCCCCGCGGCTTCATCCTGCCCGGCGGCCCGCTGGGCGTGCTGTTGATCCACGGCTTCACCGGCGCGCCCACGGAGATGCGTCTGCTGGCCGACGATCTCCACGGGCGCGGGATGACCGTCGCCGCGCCGCTGCTGCCCGGCCACGGCACCTCGGTGCAGGAGATGAACCGCAGCCGCTGGCAGGAGTGGACGGCCTGCGTCGAGCAGGCGCTGGCCGAGCTGCGCGGCCGCTGCTCCGCGCTCTTCGTGGGCGGGCTGTCCATGGGCTCGCTGCTGACGCTCTATCTGGCCGCTCGCCATCCGGATCTGGCCGGCGCCATGGCCTACGCGCCCGCGTTGAAGATCTCCGACTGGCGGCTGCCCATGACCCATGTGTTGAAATATGTGCTGCCCAGCATCGCCAAGGGGGACAGCTATTACCAGGACTTCACCGATCCCGGCGCGGTGCAGCACATCTGGAGCTACGACGCCAACCCGATCGCGGCCGGCGCGCAGTTGGACAGCCTGCGCCGCGCGGTGGAGCGTCTGCTGCCGCAGATTGTTTGCCCGCTGCTGGTGGTGCATAGCACCCTGGACCCCACCATCCGCATGGACAGCGCGCTGGCCATCTGCGACGGCGTCAGCACCCCGCCGGCCGACGTGACCCTGCTGACGCTGCACAACTCTGGCCACAACCTGCTGGTGGACAGCGAATGGCAGTTCGTGGCCGAGCAGACCGCCCGCTTCATCTATAAGTACCTGGAGTCATCTCAATAGAGGGGGAAGACTTCCGAAGTCTTATGGACTGTGAGCCCGTTTTGAACAAACCTGCGCAGACTTCGGAAGTCTCGACCCCGGTTTATT
>JAJTXO010000204.1 GCA_021463315.1 Caldilineales bacterium
GGGCGTGGGGACTGGGGCGTGGGGCGTGGGGACTGGGGACTGGGGACTGGGGACTGGGTCACCGGTCACCGATCACCGGTCACCGATCACCGCTCACCGCTCACCGCTCACCGCTCACCGATCACTGATCACTGATCACCGCTCACCGATCACCGATCACCGTTCACCGATCACCGATCACCGACAACAAGGAGTTCTCCATGCGTACCCTGGCAATGATTCTGGCCGGCGGCTCCAGTCCGGCCTTGAGTATCCTGACCGCCGAGCGCGCTGAGCCCTCGATTCCCTTCGGCGGCAAATACCGCATCATCGATTTCTCGCTCTCCAACCTGATCAACTCCGACATCTTCAACGTGGCCGTGTTGACCCAGTACATGCCGCGCTCGCTGAACGATCACATCGGCAACGGCAAGCCGTGGGACCTGGACCGGGCTATGGGCGGCGTGCGCCTGTTGCAGCCCTATGTCAGCGGCGAAGGGGAGCCGGGCGCCTGGCAGCGGGGCACGGCCGACGCGGTGCGCTTCAACCTGGACTACATCGCCGAACAACATGTGGACACCGTGCTGGTGCTGGCCGGCGACCATATCTACAAGATGGACTATCGGCCGCTGCTGCACTTCCATGAAAGCACCGCCGCCGACTGCACCATCGCCGTGCGCTCGGTCAGCCCCTACGAAACCCACCGCTTCGGCATGGTCGGCGCGGACAGCAACGGCCGCGTCACGCGCTTCGAGGAAAAGCCCCGGCGCACCGTCAGCCGTATGGCCTCCATGGGGATCTACGTCTTCAAGGCCGCAGCCCTGACCAATTGGTTGACCGGCCCCGGCGCGGGCGATGTGGACTTTGGCCGCCACGTGGTGCCCGGCATGCTCAAGGCTGGCCAGGCCATGTCCGCCTACAGCTACGACGGCTACTGGATCGACGCCGGCACGGTGCAGGCCTATTGGGAGGCCAACATGGCTCTGCTGGCCGAAACCCCGGCCCTGGACCTGTATGATCCTGACTGGGTGATCCACACCCGCAGCGAGCAGCTTGCGCCGGTGTTCACCGGGCCCGAGGCGTTGATCGATGGCAGCCTGCTGTGCGACGGCTGCCGGGTCTTCGGCAGGGTGGTGCGCTCCATCATCGGCCCCGGCGCCGTGGTGGAGGCCGGCGCTGAGGTCAGCGACTCCATCATCATGAACAACGCGCTCATCGGGCCAGGGGCGCGGGTCGAGCGCGCGATCATCGACAAGCGCGCGGTGGTGGGCGAGGGCAGCATCGTCGGCTGGAGCGACGACAACACCCCCAACCGCGCCATGCCGAATCACCTCAACACCGGGCTGACGCTGATCGGCAAGCGCGCAAAGGTGCCAGCCGGCAAAAGAATAGGCCGCAACGTCGTCATCCACCCGCGCGTGCAAGAGTCGAACTACCCGCCCGATGAGGTGGCCAGCGGCGAGACACTCTAGCGGACGCCAGCAGCAAACTTGACAGGAACGGGCAGGGGTGATACCCTTGCCGCGTAGGTTCAGTAAGTTCCTGTATGGTCATCGACAGCCACCAGGGTTTACCCCCCGGTGGCTGTTTTTTGTTGTCCACTGGCGCCGCTGAACTGCGCACTACCCAGCAAGACGGCGGCCAGCGGCCGCCGCGTCAGAAGCAAGGAGAAACAGCACGTGTCAAATCGCGAACAGGGAACCGTCAAGTGGTTCAACGCCTCCAAGGGCTACGGCTTCATCGCCCGCGCCAACGGCCAAGATGTCTTCGTCCATCAAACTGAGATCCAATCGGAAGGCTACCGCACGCTGAACGAAGGCCAGCAGGTCGAGTTCGAGGTGGAGCAGGGCCGCAAGGGGCTCCAGGCCAGCCGGGTTGTGGCGCTCTAGCCGCAATCGCAACCAGCAGCTCACGAAGCGCAGCGCAGAGACCGAGGTCTCTGCGCTGTTTTTGTTGCCCAGCTCGTATCATCTCAAAAAACCGGGGGCGAGACTTCCGAAGTCTGCGCAGGTTTGTTCATAACGAGCTCACAGTCCATAAGACTTCGGAAGTCTTCCCCCTGTGTCATCTCAATAAACCGGGGTCGAGACTTCCGAAGTCTGCGCAGGTTGGTTCAAAACGAGCTCACAGTCCATAAGACTTCGGAAGTCTTCCCCCTCTATTGAGATGATACCCCAGCTCGTATCAAAGCGCCTGCGCCAGCGCGATCTTGGCGGCCGCGGCCGCCTGGCCGCGATGGCTGATCTGATTCTTGCGCGCCGGAGGCAGCTCGGCCATGGTTTGGCGATAGCCCTCTTCGGCCACCAGGAAGACAGGATCGTAGCCGAAGCCCTGGTGGCCGGCCGGCGCCAGCGCGATGCGCCCTTCACAGGCGCCCTCGGCGGTGAGGACGTGGCCATGAGGCCAGGCGATGGCCACCACACAGCGAAAGCGCGCGCTGCGCTGGCCAGGGTCGAACACACCAGCCAGCCGGTCCAGCAGCAGCCGATAGCGCTCCTCGTCGCTGCCGGCCGCGGGCGCGCCATAGCGCGCCGACAAGACGCCCGGCGCGCCGTCCAGCGCATCCACCTCCAGCCCTGAGTCGTCGGCCCAGGTCAGCAGCCCCGTATGGCTGGCATAGGCCCGGGCCTTCATGATGGCGTTGGCCGCGAAGGTCAGGCCTGTCTCTTCCGCCTCGAAGGCCACCCCTTCGGCGTCCAGATAGGTGATTTCCAGGGGCAGATCGGCCAACAGGGCGCGGTATTCGCGCACTTTGCCCTGGTTGTGGGTGGCAATTAGCAGCTTTTGGCTCATAGAGGTTCGCTCCACAGAAAGCGCCGTCAACCGTCGGGGATCGGCATACCGCCCTGGTTTCTGACAGCGGGGTGAATTGACCGCGGCGGGATGATAACATATAATCCCAAGGCAGCGAAGTTGAGTATGTGTACCTACAAGGAGACTCCACCATGCCCGACTACCCCCTTCGCATATTTAGCGGCAGCGCCAACCGTTCCCTGGCCAAAGAGATGGCCGCGATTCTGAAGCAAGATCTGGGCGACTGCACGACCACCCATCTGGCCGACAGTGAGATCCATGTCCAGATCCATGAGCTGGTGCGCGGCGACGACATCTTCTTCATCCAGCCCTGTTGTGCGCCGGTCAACGACAACCTGATGGAACTGCTGCTGTACATCGACGCCTTTCGCCGGGCCTCGGTGCATAGCATCACCCTGGTGGTGCCCTATTTTCCCTATGGCCGCCAGGAGCGCATGGCCGTAGGCCGCGAGGCCATCAGCGCGCGCGTGGCCGCGCGTATGATCCAGACACTGGGCGCCAGTCGCCTGATCTACGTGGACATCCACGCCGAGGCGACGCAGGGCTTCTTCGACATCCCGGTCGATCCCCTGTCCGCACGCGAGGTGTTGGCCACCCATTTCAGCACCGATCCCAAGTTCCGCGATGCGGTGGTGGTCTCGCCCGACGTGGGCCGCACCAAGGTGGCCAGTCGCTTCGCCGAGACGCTGCGGCTGCCGCTGGTGTTGATGCACAAGCGCCGCGAGGGCTTCGACTCCGTGCGCACCACCCACGTGGTAGGCGACATCAAGGACAAGATCCCCATCGTCATCGACGATCTGATCGCCGGCGGCAGCATCCTGACCCAGCTCGAAGGCCTGCTCGAGGCCGGCGCACGGCCAGAGATCTACCTGGCCATCACCCATCCGGTCTTGTTGCCCACCGCCCTGGAGCGGCTGGACAAGTTGGACTACATCAAGCAGTTGGTGGTGACCAACACCATCCCGGTGCCGCCAGAAAAACAGCATCCCAAGGTGGTCGTGAAGTCGATCGCGCCCTTGCTGGCCGACACCATCTATCGCATCTGGACGCGCCGTTCCATCAGCCCGCTGTTGCAGCGACCACACGATGCGGTCGAGCCGCCTCTGCTGCGCATCGCGCGCCAGGGCGCGATCGATCTGGATTATCATACCAACTGACGATGGAGTAACTCGTAACGAGTAACTCGTAACCCGGAATGGAGCTCTGTGGCTGCGGTGATGAGCTGGTGGCTCGACACTTCTAACCTGAGGTGCGGCCACCGCTGGTCGAGTAGCGGGTTGAGGTGCGCCACATTTCATGAGGTCACGAGGTTCCAGCGTATCGAGCCCCGTGGATCGAGTGCGACGCGTGCGCGCAGACCCGCACGCGGGCGTGCTCACTCCGCGGAAATGGGCGTGCCCATTCCGTGTCGTCGGGCGGACTCTTGAGCCATGCCCGAACTATCAAATCTGTTAGAACAGGAGACTGTGTCTTGTATCAGTGGTTAAACCTGGCTGCGCCCTGGCTGGCGCTGCTGGCGCTGGCAGCCGCCGCGGCTGCGCTGGTCTGGGGTCTGCGGCAACAGCGCCAACTGCGCAGCCTGAGCAGCCAATATCAGGCGCTGACCTTCGGCACCCAGGGCGGCAACCTGGAGCAGGTGCTGGCCGACCACCTGGACAACGTGCGGGCCGCGCGCGAGCAAACGGCTGAGGCGCTGGACATCGCCCGTCAGATCGAGCGGCTGGCCGCCAGCCACATCCAGCATCTGGGCCTGGTGCGCTACAACCCCTTCAGCCACACCGGCAGCGATCAGTCCTTCGTGCTGATTCTGGCTGACCGCGACGGCAACGGCGCGGCGATCAACAGCCTGCACGCGCGCGAGGGCACGCGCATCTACGCCAAGCCGCTGACGGCCTGGCAATCGATCTATACCCTGACCGAAGAGGAAGAAGAGGCCATCGGCCGGGCGCGCAGCCAGCCGCCCAGCGCCGTGAACAGCAATGGAAAGGTGAGATAACATGTTCAGCAAAGAGCGAAGACCGGATCCCGACGTGATCGACGTCAGCCTGGGCCCCCGTGCAACCTTCACCGGCAATCTGCGCTGCGATGGCAGCATCCGCATCGAAGGGGTGATGGAGAGCGGCGAGCTGGAGACGCTGGGCAACGTCATCATCGGCCCCGGCGCCAAGGTGATGGCGACGATCAGGGCGCGCACCGTCTCCATCTCAGGCGCGTTCAACGGCGAGATCGACGCCCAGCGGGTCGAGCTGCTGGAGGGCGGCCGCGCCTGGGGAGTGATCAAGGTCGCCTCCTTCCTGCTGGACGAGGGCGCGTTCCTGCGCGGCGAGCTGGTGATGCAGGGCGAGACGCCGGCCGAGCCCTTTGTGCTGCCGCGCGGCGAAAAGCCGATCGCGGTGATCGACAAGCCAGCCGCCAGCAGCGTCGCAGATGAAAGCTAAGCAGACGGTTACTGCTCAGGCCGGTGCGACCAAAGGACTTCGGAAGTCGCCGCATCAGGGTTGAATCTGGCCTTTCACCCGAAATTGCGTCCTGTTGAGTGCTGCGGCGACTTCCGAAGTCTAGGGCTGAGCAGTTACATCAGACGAATGGATGTGCTCGCCCCCCATGTGCGGCTTGTGCGCGCATTTCCTACAAAAGACGACGAAAACCAGCCTGACTAAAGTGAGAGTCTCTTGTCTGTGCCATATGCGTAGTGATCGTGCTGCTCCGCCAGATCTGTCATGCCCAAATCAGCAGCGCGTTCCAAGATGCGCTGAAAAGATGTCGTCGTCGCCTGAAAAACCGTTGGCATCGTCTCTGGTGTATCCACCAACCGATCCAACAACTCCACGACATCGGTGCGCTCACTGCGCGCCCGTCTCTCCAGGCGGGTATACAGCTGTGCCGGTAGCTTGATCGTAACCATCGCTGCTTCCATCATTCTTTTCTCCTTCCATCCAACCAGCTCGCGCGGCGCCTGTTTAGAAAATAGCTCGCCGCTCGGGCCGGCCTTTGCGCAGCACCCCGGAGGGGCCGACCGAGCCCGCTGTTTTCATTGACGGTTGTGCGCCCAGCGCATGGACATCTGACATGGGCATTATATCCGATTGGGCGTCCCAAGAAAAGTAATCGCGCGGGGGTAAGGTGGATCAATCCACTCCCAGCGGGGCGGGGCGATGCGCTTGGCCGCGGTAGCGGCGACGCGGCCGCTGGCGTTGCCAGCCCTGCGCCAGGCCCACCACCACCATCATGCCAAAGCCGCCCACGTAGAGCAGCAGAAAGGGCGCGGCGTAATAGTGCCCGCGCGCCAGGGCGACCACCACGGCCAGCAGCGCATAGCCGGCCAGAAACGCCTCGCCCAACACCAGCCAGCTCAGCGGCAAGGCGTAGCGCTTGTTCTGCCACGGATCGCGCCGGTTCTGAACGTGAAACTTGGGGGTGCGCCGAAACTCAATCGGCTGGCCGGAGAGGCCACGGACCACGGCCGCGCTGTTGCTCAGCGCCAGGCCGGTGCCCATCAGCACCAGCAGCGGCAGCACAGCCAGCCGGCGCAGCCAGCCTTGGCCGCGGTACAGCTCCCACTGCGACACGGCATAGAGCAGCGGCGGCCCCACGCTGACGATGCCCAGATAGGCCAGCAGCCAGCGCAGCGGATTGGCCGTGGTGTCGCCCAGCCAGAGCAGCGGCAGCGTCAGCAGCAACAACAGCACCATCAGCGGGTGACAGAAATACGCGCCCAGGTGGATCCAGCCTTCGATCTTGTGGCTCAGCGGTCGCGGGCTGCGCGCCACCGGCAGGGCCAGCTTGCGAAAAGCCTGGATCGAGCCCGCGGCCCAGCGCCCCTGCTGACGCTTGAGCGCGGCCAACTGCGGCGGGATCTCGGCCGGCGCGTCCACGTCGGGCAGGTAGAGGCCTCGCCAGCCGGCCAGTTGCGCCCGGTAGCTCAGGTCCAGGTCCTCGCACAGGGTGTCGCTCTGCCAGCCGCCCGCGTCGTCGATGCAGCTTCGTCGCCACAGCCCGGCCGTGCCGTTGAAGCCGAACAGCCAGCCGCTGCGCTGGCGCACCGTCTGCTC
>JAJTXO010000205.1 GCA_021463315.1 Caldilineales bacterium
TCCAGCCGGCGTTCCCCGCGCGTGGCCTCGCGGCTGGCTGGCGACAGCGAGAGATCGACAAAACGCAGCACTTCCTGGCGTGCGGGCGGCTGGCGGCGGCGCAGCAGGGCGCGAATGCGCGCCACCAACTCCTCAAAATGAAAATCAGATTTGACCAGGTAGTCGTCGGCGCCGCTGTCCAGGCCAGACACCTTGTCGCTCAGGGTGCCGCGCGCGGTGAGCACCAGAATCGGCACGTCGCTGGCCGCGCGCAGCCGGCGACACACTTCCAGCCCATCCAGCTCGCCCGGCAGCATCAGATCCAGCACCACCAGATCGGGCAGCTCGTTGCGGATGGTCTGCAGCGCGGTCTCGCCGTCGCCAGCCTGATCCACCTGATAGCCTTCGAAGATCAAGCCGCGCCGCAGCAAGTCCGCCATGCGCGGGTCATCTTCCACCACAAGAATACGTTCAGCCATGGGCGGAATTATAGCATAGCGGGCGCAGGAGCAGCAAAGCCGATCTGTATGTGTCATCTCAAAAAACCGGGGCCGAGACTTCCGAAGTCTGCGCAGGTTTGTTCAAAACGGGCTCACAGTCCATAAGACTTCGGAAGTCTTCCCCCTCTGACTTGAAAATAGCCGCTCGGGCCGGTCTCCGACCGAGCCCGCTCGTTTTCATCGATGGTTGTGCGCCAGGCGCATGGATGTCTATTGAGATGATACATCTGTATCAATTGCTTGTTCAACTACATTCCGGTATAATCGCTCATGGTAGGATCGATCCTGCTGTTTAGCCCCTGTTCCCGGAGGTCATTCCCCCTATGCCAGACATTGCGATGGTCAAGGACGTTGCCGACCGAATCAGCGATAACGTGGAGAAGGTGATCATCGGCAAGCGCCGCGAAGTGCAAATCACGCTGCTCGCATTGCTGTGCGAAGGCCATCTGTTGATCGAAGATGTGCCCGGCGTGGGCAAGACCATGCTGGCGCGCGCCATCTCGCGCTCCATCGGCTGCGAATTTCGCCGTATCCAGTTCACGCCCGACATGCTACCCTCAGACGTGACCGGCGTTTCAGTCTTCAATCAGAAAACCATGGAGTTTGAGTTCAGGCCAGGCCCGTTGATGACCCAGATCGTTCTGACCGACGAGATCAACCGCGCGACGCCCAAGACCCAGTCTGCGTTGCTGGAGGCCATGGAGGAACACCAGTTGACGGTAGACGGCGTCACCTATCCCATGGAATCCCCTTTTCTGGTGCTGGCTACCCAGAATCCCATCGAATATGAGGGCACCTTTCCGCTGCCCGAGGCCCAGTTGGACCGCTTTATGATGCGCATCACCTTGGGCTATCCGCAGCCTGGCGACGAAATGCGCATTCTCGACTCCCAGCGCCAGCAGCACCCCATCAGTTCGCTGGAGCAGGTGATCAGCGCGGCGGAGCTGGTGGCCGCACAGCGCGCCGTGACCGAAGTCTATGTCGACGATCTGATCAAGGAATATATCGTCACCCTCTCCAACGCCACCCGCAGACACGCCGACGTCTATCTGGGCGTCAGCCCGCGCGGTTCGCTGGCGCTTTACAAGACCAGCCGCGCCCGAGCGGCCGTGCAAAGTCGCGACTACGTGATTCCCGACGACGTCAAGGAGATGGCGGAGCCGACGCTGGCCCATCGGCTGATCGTCAGCCCATCGGCCCGCATCAAGAATGTCGATCCGCGCGCGGTGTTGAGCGAGATTCTCGACTCGACGCCGGTGCCCGGCGCCCGGGTGCGCACCCGATAGCATGGCCCGGGCGCTCGACGCCTGGGGTAGGATGACGCTCCATGCACCGCTCCTGGTGGTTTATCCTTCTCTGGCTGATCTCGGTAGCCTTTGCTCTGTGGGGAGCGGAGCGCAACGGCTCAGTGGCCTGGTCGGTGGCCTACCTGCTGACCGGCATCGTGGTTATCTCCTTCCTGTGGTCCTGGTTCAACCTGCGCTGGGTGCGCATCGGCCGTTTCACCCGCTCGCGGCGTTCGCAGGTCGGCCGCGTGGCCGAGGAGCAGTTCGAGGTGGTCAACAGCGGCCGGCTGCCCAAGCTGTGGCTGGAGGTGCGCGATTATTCCGAGCTGCCCCAGCACGACGCCAGCCGGGTTCTCAGCTCCATCGGGCCGCGCCGTCGCCGGCGCTGGGTGGTGCGCACCTATTGCCTGCGCCGCGGCCGCTTTCGCCTGGGGCCCCTCACGCTGGCCAGCAGCGATCCGCTGGGACTCTTTCCCCGCCAACGCCAACTGACCACCACCTCCACCCTTATCGTCTACCCGGCCACGCTGGAACTGCCCGGCTTCTCTCCACCGATGGGGCTGCTGCCCGGGGGCGACGCCATGCGCCGCCGCACGCACTACGTCACCACCAACGTCTCCACGGTGCGCGACTACGTGCCCGGCGACAGCTTCAACCGCATCCACTGGCGCAGCACGGCCCGCACCGGGCGCATGATGGTCAAGGAATTCGAGCTGGATCCCACGGCCGATGTTTGGATCGTGCTGGACCTGGATCAGGCGGTTCACACGGGATCGGCCTGGACGCCGCCGGTTGGGGACGGGGGCGCGGCCATTCTGCGACCGGAACGTCTGAGCCTCTATCTGCCGCCCAGCACCATCGAATATGCGGTGACGGCCGCGGCCAGCCTGGCCCGCCATTTCCTGCTGGAAGACCGTTCGGTGGGCTTCATCGCCCACAGCGGCCACCGCGAGCTGATCCAGGCGGACCGCGGCGAGCGCCAGTTGACCAAGATCCTGGAGACGCTGGCCGTGGTCAACGCCACTGGCCGCATTCCCTTTGCCCGCGTGTTGACCAGTGAGATGGAGCATCTGCCACGCCACACCACCTTGCTGGCCATCTCTCCGGCGACCGACCGTTCCTGGGTGGCCGCCATGCGCGACATTCGGCGGCGCGGCGTTCACAACCTGGCCGTGCTGCTGGCGGCCAACAGCTTTGGCGATGGGCCGCCGCACCGCGAAACCCTGGCCGAGCTGCTGGCCAGCGGCATTCCCACCCACCTGCTCAGCTATGGGCAGGACATTTCGACAGCCCTCAGCCAGCGCGTCACTGCGCTGGACTGACAGCGCTGTTCTCTCGCTTGGGCCGGTCTTGGCATGGCGCCCTCCACAGGGGCCAGACCGTGTCCGCTGCTGTAGACTAGGAGGCATGGCATGAAAACCCGCACCGTGCTGCAGGCCAAACGCTTGGGCATTGTAAGCTGCGTGGGCTCTGATCCCTTGGGGCAGATCGCCGCACGCATGGCCGATGACGACATCAGCGCGCTGGTGGTGACCGACGTCAACGGCCACCTGACAGGCGTCATCTCGCGCAGCGACCTGCTGCGCGCCTACGTGGAGGCGCTGGATTGGCGCACGGCGACCGTCGAGCAGTTCATGACGCGCCAGGTGATCACCGTGACGCCGGATACGCTGCTGTCGGACGCGGCCCTGTTGCTGTTGGGCCGCCACATTCACCGGGTGGTCGTGGTGCGTCAGGAAGAGGAGGGGCTGCGGCCCATCGCGGTCCTGTCCGACAGCGACCTGGTGTGCGAGATGGCGGCCAGTCTGTAGCGGCGACTTCCGCAACGGCTTTGACCCTGGATGTACGGCGTACCTGCGCGGAATTTGTCCTGATTCAATGCCGAAATATGATCTAACGCATAGCGCGCTGGCCATATTCGGAGTAAACTGAAGGGCAAAAGCTGTTGGACAGCGGCGGGCGCACAAAACTCTGACCCGCCGCTGATCGAGGTACACGCGATGAACACTGCCGCCGAGATCATGACGACAGACCTGGTTACTGTCGAACCACAAAACAGCGTTGCCACCGCCATCCGCCTGATGCGGCAGGGCCAACTGCGCCGCCTGCCGGTGGTGGAAGATGGCGTCCTGGTGGGCATCGTCACCGCTGGCGACCTGCGCCGCGTCTCAGGCCTGGCCTCGGTGCTCAAAGATCCCAGCCAAGACAATCTCTTCTGGCATCATATCCCAGTGGCCAACGTCATGAGCCGCGAGCTGATCACCCTTTCCCCTGACACGCCGATCTCCGTTGCGGCGCACCTGTTGGTGGAGCGCAAGATCGGCGGCCTGCCCGTGGTCCAGGATGGCCGGCTGGTGGGCATTGTCACCGCCAGCGATCTGCTGACGACGCTGATGGAGCCGGCCGACGCGTGGGTTGCCGTGCCCTGAAGACGCCCCACCCCCCCTTGAGGATTGCTTTTTGCGGACACTGATCACAGGAGTCACCGGCTTCATCGGCAGCCACCTGGCTCAGCGCTTGCTGGCCGAGGGTATGGCCGTGCGCGGGCTGGCCCGCCGGCCAGAGGATGCCGCCGGGCTGGCGGAACAGGGAGCGGAGATCGTCCAGGCAGACCTGGCCCAGCGGGTGGAGTTGGCGGCCGCCATGCAGGGCTGCGATGCGGTGCTGCACAGCGCAGCCTGGACCGGCGGACCAGAGCTGGGCGAGCGCGAGGCGTGGACCATCAACGTGGCCGCCACCGGCTGGCTCTTGCAGGCTGCCCAGGCGGCCGGCGTGCAGCGTTTCGTCTATTTCAGCAGCGTGGCGGTCTATGGCCTCAACTCAGCCCCCCTGATCGACGAAACGGCCCCAACCACGCCGGTGGGCCAGCTCTATCCCGACAGCAAGATCGCGGCCGAGACGCTGGTGCGCGCAGCCCAGGCCGACGGCCTGCCCACCACCATCATCCGCCCGGCATCGACCTATGGCCCGCGCGGCGCAGCCTGGTCGGTCGGCCCGGTGGAGCAGATCAAGGCTGGCCGGCTGGTGCTGCTGGGCGAGGATCGTGGCCTGGTCAACACCGGCTACATCGACAACGTGGTGGAGGGGGTGGTGCTGGCGCTGCGCAGCCCGGCCGCGGTGGGCGAGACCTTCAACCTGTGCGACGGCACAGCCATCACCTATCGCGAGTTCTACAGCCGCTATGCGGCCATGCTGGGACGGGAACGCCTGCCGGTCTATCCGGCCTGGCTGGCGCGGGGCGCGATCAGCCCGCCGGGCCGTCTTGTGCGCCGGCTGCTGGGCAAGCCCGTGCCTGGCCCGTGGAGCTATCATTTTCGCTTCAATCCCAGCCGCTTCAGCATTGCCAAGGCGCAGCGGCTGCTGGGCTATGCGCCGGCCATCGATCTGGACGAGGGGATGGCGCGCACCGAACGCTGGCTGCGCGCGGAGGGATATCTCGCAGAAGAGACGACTTAGTTTCCAGACTTCGGAAGTGGCCGAGCGACTCGAAGAAGCTCGTTTTGGCCGCAGCCAGGCCCCTGTATCACGCAAACCGGCCACTTCCGAAGTCCTTGGGCCAAAGCCGCGGCGCTATACCCTCTCAAAGCGCGCGGTGAAATGGCGCAGCACCGGCGCCTGCCAGACGATGCGCAGGCCGCGGATCTGCTCCCGCTGGCTGGCGATATGGGCCAGCGCCTCGGCCACGTAGTCGATGTGGCTCTGGGTGTACACCCGCCGCGGGATGGTCAGCCGCACCAGATCCAGCGGCGCGGGCGTTTCGGGGCTGCCATCCTCGGTGGGCCGGCCAAAGACCACCTGGCCGATCTCCACCGGCCGGATGCCCGCCTCCAGATACATGGCCACGGCCAGCGCCTGGCCAGGATATTGATGGGGCGGGATGTGGGGCAGCATGGTGCGGGCGTCGATGTAGATGGCATGGCCGCCCGGCGGCTGGACGATGGGCACGCCGGCCGCGCTGAGCTTTTCCCCCAGATAGGCCGTGGAGCGGATGCGGTAGCGCAGGTAGTCCTCGTGCAGCACCTCGTGCAGGCCGACCGCGATCGCCTCCAGGTCGTAGCCGGCCAGGCCGCCGTAGGTGGGGAAGCCTTCGGTGAGAATCAATTGGTTGCGCGCGCGCTGCGGCAGCTCGCGGTAGCGCTCTCTGTCGTAGGGGGGATCGTTGAGCGCCAGGTAGCCGCCGATGTTGGCCAGGCCATCCTTCTTGGCGCTCATGGTGCAGCCGTCGGCATAGCTGAACATCTCGCGCGCGATCTCCAACGGCGCCTTGTCCGCGTAGCCCTCTTCCCGCTCCTTGATGAACCAGGCATTCTCCGCGAAGCGGCAGGCGTCCAGGATGAAGAGCAGGCCATGGCGTTTGCATAGCTGGCTGACCGCGCGAATGTTGGCCATGCTCACCGGCTGGCCGCCGCCCGCGTTGTTGGTGACGGTCAGCATCACCAGCGGGATCTGCTCGATCCCCACCTCCTGGATGGTGCGCTCCAGCGCGTCCAGGTCGATATTGCCCTTGAAGGGATGGATCAGAGCGGGGTGGCGGCCGACGTCGGCCACCAGGTCTCTGGCCTCGGCCTTGCGATACTCCACATTGGCGCGCGTGGTGTCGAAGTGGTTGTTGTTGGGCACCACGTCGCCCGGCTGACACAGCACACCGAAGAGGATGCGCTCGGCCGCGCGGCCCTGATGGGTGGGGATGACGTGGCTATAGCCGGTGATGCTCTGCACCGCGGCCTCGAAGCGATAGAAGCTGCTGGCGCCGGCGTAGCTCTCGTCGCCGCGCATCATGCCGGCCCACTGGGCCGAGGACATCGCGCTAGTGCCGCTGTCGGTCAGCAGGTCGATCAACACGTCGTCGGCGTGCAGCAGGAAGAGGTTGTAGCCGGCCGCCTTCAGCGCCGCCGCGCGATGCGCCGGCGTGGTGAAGTGGATCGGCTCGACGGTCTTGATCTTGAACGGTTCGATGATGGTTTGATAGGTGTGAGACATCGTTGGCTCCTGTGGGAATGATTCGTAACACGTAACTCGTAACCCGGAATGGTGGGGGGTGGATGCAAGGATGCCAGGTTGGGGTTTTGACCCGTAAC
>JAJTXO010000206.1 GCA_021463315.1 Caldilineales bacterium
GGGCGTCCCGCCCGCTCTATCGATCCCCGGGCGTCCCGCCCGCTCCATCGATCCCCGGGCGTCCCGCCCGTTCCATCGATCCCCGGGCGTCCCGCCCGCTCCATCGATCCCCGGGCGTCCCGCCCGCTCCATCGATCCCCGGGCGTCCCGCCCGCTCCGTCGATCCCCGGGCGTCCCGCCCGGCGCGGCGATGACGCCTGATCGATCAGCGCCAGATGATCTAACGGCGAGGTGACCAGCCTCGCCTTGTTTTTCGGTGCGACGCCCCCGCTCAGGCTCGCGCCCGGAGATCGCCATGGACAGTGGCTTTGCAGACCTCACAACTTCCTCCCGCGACCGCCTGGTGCCGGCCAACCCCGAGGCCGAGCAGGCCGTGCTGGGCTCGATTCTGATCGATCCCGACGCCGTGATCCGCGTGGCCGCGTTCCTCAAGGCGGACGATTTCTACCAGGAAAAGAACGGGTGGATCTATCAGGCGATTCTCGACCTGCACGAGCGCCGCGAGCCGGCCGACTTCCTCACCGTCACCGACGAGCTGGACCGGCGTCGCCAGTTGGACGAGGTGGGCGGGCCGGCCTATGTGATGGACCTGATCAACGCGGTGCCCACGGCCATCCACGTGGAGCACTACGCGCGCATCGTGGAACGCACCTCGGTGCTGCGCAAGCTGATCCGCGCGGCCGGCCAGATCGCCCAGATCGCCTACGAGGAGACCACCGAGGACATCGGCGAAGTGGTCGACCGCGCGGAGCAGATCGTCTTCAGCGTGGCCGAACGACGGGCCCAGCGCGATCTGGTGGCCGTGCGCACGCTGATGGGCGACGTGGTGGATCGCATCGACTTTCTCTACCACCATCGCGGCGAGATTCTGGGGGTGCCCACCGGCTTCAAGCTGCTGGACAAGATGCTGGGCGGCTTGCAGAAAAGCGACTTGGTGATCTTGGCCGCCCGGCCGGGCGTCGGAAAAACCAGCCTGGCCATCTCCCTGGCGCAGAACGCGGCCCGCAAGTATAGCAAGCGGGTGGCGGTCTTCAGCCTGGAGATGTCCAACGAGCAGTTGGTGCAGCGCATGCTGTCGGCCGAGACCGGCATCGACTCGCAGCGGCTGCGGCTGGGCGACATCCAGGGCGAAGAGGAGTGGCATCGCCTGATGGAGGCCGCCGGCGCGCTCTCCGACGCGCCTATCTTCATCGACGACACGCCGGCTGTGTCGGCCATGGAGCTGCGCACCAAGGCGCGGCGGCTCTACGCCGAGCACGACCTGGACCTGATCGTGGTGGACTATCTGCAGCTCATGCAGGGCGACCGCCGCTCCGAAAACCGCGTGCAGGAGATCAGCGCCATCTCGCGCGGCCTCAAAGGGCTGGCCCGCGAGCTGAACGTGCCCGTCCTGGCCCTCAGCCAGCTCTCGCGCGCCGTAGAGACCCGGCAAGATAAGCGACCGATTCTGTCCGACCTTCGTGAGTCGGGCTGCCTGAGTGGCGACTCGCTGGTGGCTTTGGCTGACACAGGCGAGCGGGCACCCATGTCCCAGCTTGTTGGTAAGTCAGGTTTCCGAATATGGGCACTGAACGAGAATACTTTCAAGATTGAACCAGCCGAGGTCAGCCGAGCGTTCTCCACGGGCATCAAACCGGTACATCGCCTTGTTACAGGGCTGGGGCGCGAAATTTGTGCTACTGGCAACCATCCGTTCCGGTCTTTTGGCGGATGGAAGCGACTAGATCAACTCCAAGTCGGTGACCGTATTGCAGTCCCTGCCATGCAGCGCAACGCCGTCACCACTCGCCAGATGCAGCCAGCCCTTGGATCAGCTTACTCCGGCACAGGTCTTTACAAACAAGACGTGAGCAGAGAGCGGGCCCATCGACTGGCATCTGCAGTGGGAGGCGATGAGCGCCTTATGAATCTTGCATCGAGTGATGTCTATTGGGACGATGTCGTGGCAATCGAGTTCGCAGGCGAGGAAGATGTCTTCGACCTTACTGTACCCGGCCACAACAACTTCGTTGCCAACGACATCATCGTGCATAACAGTATCGAGCAGGACGCGGACGTCGTGATGTTCATCTACCGCGAGGAGATGTACAATGAGGAGACCGACAAGCAAAACATCGCCGACGTGATCATCGCCAAACACCGCAACGGCCCCACCGGCTCCGTCTCACTCTTCTTCCGCAAAGAGCTCACCCAGTTCCGCGATCTGGAGATGCGACGCGAGGAGCTGGAGTAGACACGGTGACACGGTGACAAGGTGACAAGGTGACAAGGTGACAAGGAAGGCGCCTTCCGGCCTTGTGTACTTGTCTCCTTGTCTACTTCCTACTTCCTACTTGTCTACTTCCTACCATGAACCCATTCCCCGGCTTCCCGGCCGGCAAGCAGACGCTGGTGAAGGTGCCCAACACCTTTTTCACCGAGCTGCTGCCGGCCATCGACGATCTGGCTGAACTGAAGGTCACCCTGCACTGCATCTGGCTATTGAGCCACAAGCAGGGCGATCTGCGCTACACGCGGCTGGCCGAGATCGCGGTCGACGACCGCTTCATGGCCGGCCTGGCCGCGCAGCCAGAGCAGGCCATCGCGGCCTTGCGCCGCGGGCTGGAGCTGGCCGAGGGCCGCGGGACGCTGCTGCGGGTCAAGGTGCGTCAGAGCGGCGAAGAGGAAGCGTGGTATTTTCTCAACAGCGAGCATGGCCGCGCCGCGGTGGAGCGCATCCAGCACGGCGACCTGCACAGCCTGGCCGAGCCGCTGCCGGAAGATATCAGCCTGCGCACCCAGCGGCCGCACGTCTACCTGCTCTACGAGCAAAACATCGGCATGATCCAGCCCATGCTGGCCGAGGAATTGCGCGAGGCCGAGCGCACCTACCCGCAGAGCTGGCTGGAGGACGCGTTCCGCATCGCGGTGGAGCTGAACGTCCGCCACTGGAAATATATCCGCACCATTTTGGAGCGTTGGGCCGCCGAGGGCAAGGACCATGGAATCGATCAGCGACACGATGCAGAGGATGACAGCTACGAGGCGCTCAAGCGACGATATGTCCCCGAAGGCTACGAAGACATCATCGTCCACTGAGCCCACGGGCTTCGTGGACGCGGAGGTGTGCCCGATCTGCGGCGACCAGGGCTTCGTGGTGCTGGACCTGCCCGTGGGGCATCCCGACTTCGGCCGCGCGCAGCCCTGCCGCTGCCGCCAGGCCGACATCGCCCTGCGCCGTCAGGTGGAGCTGACCAAGGTCAGCAACCTGAACCAGATGCGCGACATGACCTTCGAGACCTTCCGGCCCGACGGGGTGGGGTTGAACGAGGAGCAGCGTCAGAACCTGCGCCGCGCCTTCGACAAGGCGCGGCTCTTTGCGGCCCGCCCCGAAGGCTGGCTGCTCTTTACCGGGACCTATGGCTGCGGCAAGACCCATTTGGCTGTGGCCATCGCGCACGAGGTGCTGCGCCGCGGCCAGTCGGCGCTCTTTGTGGTGACCCCCGATCTGTTGGACCACCTGCGCGCGGCCTTTGGCCCCAGCTCCGAGACCAGCTTCGACGAACGTTTCGAGACCGTGCGCCAGACGCCGCTGCTGATCCTGGACGATTTCGGCAGCCAGAGCGCCACCCCCTGGGCCAAGGAAAAGCTGTTCCAACTGCTCAACTACCGCTACACCGCGCATTTGCCCACGGTGATCACCACCAACCTGCGGCTGAGCGAGATCGAGCCGCGCCTGCGCTCCCGGCTGGCCGATCCTGATCTGTCCACCGTGATACCGATGACCGCGCCCGACTTCCGCTCCAGTGGCGATTCCAGTGGCCAGGAGCTGAGCACGTTGGCGCTGCACAAGGAGCAGACCTTCGAGAGCTTCGATCTGCGGCGCGAGGAGCTGCCGGTGGAGGCGGCCAAGAGCCTGGCCGAGGCCAAGGCCGCAGCCGAGGCCTTCACAGCCCACGCCCACGGCTGGCTGGTGCTGATCGGCCCCTACGGCTGCGGCAAGACCCATCTGGCCGCGGCCATCGCCAACCGCCGCCTGCAGGAACAGCACGAGCGCACCATGTTCGTGGTGACGCCCGACCTGCTGGACTACCTGCGCGCAGCCTTCAGCCCCAACAGCGCCGCGCCGCTGGACATTCGCTTCGAGGAGGTGCGCCGCGCGCCGCTGCTGGTCCTGGACGATCTGGGCACCGAGAGCGCCACCCCCTGGGCGCGGGAGAAGCTGTTTCAACTGCTCAACTTTCGCTACGCCGCGCGGCTGCCCACGGTGATCACCAGCAGCACGCCGGTGGAGGAGCTGGACCCGCGCCTGGCCAGCCGTATGCTGGACACCAGCCGCTGCACCATCGTCTCGATCCTGGCCCCCAGCTATCGCGGCGGTCAGGCGCAGCGGGCGCAGAAGCGAACAGGAAGGGGCAGGTGACCGGTTGTACGTTCGGTTTTGACAACCGGTATAACTTCAGTTATATTGGCGGTATCATCTCAATAGATTGGGGAAGACTTCCGAAGTCTTATGGGCTGTGAGCCCGTATTGAACAAACCTGCGCAGACTTCGGAAGTCTCGACCCCGGTTTTTTGAGATGACACCATGCTGAGGATAGAAGAGGGTCTGCGTTTGATCTTCTCCCTGCGATGACTCTGTTTCCCCTGTCGCCGTGAACTATGCTATACTGCTGGGCGTGTAACGGGCTGGCTGCACGGGTTGCCGTGACGCCAGCCTGTCTTTGCCGGGTGCAGGGCGGCATTGCGTAGACTTCGGAAGTCGCCGACTTGTGGCGAAAGCGAGCTCTGCGCCAACGCCTACTCTGCGCCTGAACCGGCGACTTCCGAAGTCTCAGGCCGACTGCCCGGCAACCAAGACCCAAACGAGGTGATTTCAATGCGTCGCAACACAACTATGCTGCTGGCCGTAGCCGCTCTGATTCTGATGATCGCGCCCGCCTGCGCGCTGGGCAACCTGGTGGCCCGCAACGACACCGGCCCCGCGCCCACGCCCAGCTTCACGCCCAAGCCAACCTTTACGGCGACGGTTCCGGTGATCGAGGAGCCGATCGTGGCCCCCACCTTCACCCCCACCAGCACCCCCGATGCCACGCCGACCCCGGCGGACACCCCCACGCCCGAGGCGTCGCCGACCCCCGAAGCGACGGCTACGCCGGAAACCGCGCGGCTGGTGATCAACAACCCCACGTTGAACGTGCGCAGCGGCCCCGGCACCAACTACAGCGCCATCGGCCAGGCGCGCAACGGCGAGCGCTACGATGTGACCGGCAAGAACGCAGCCAGCAACTGGTACCAGATCAACTTCAACGGCCAGACCGGCTGGGTGGCTGGCCAGTACGTGGCCATCGAGGGCGACCCGGGCGCCATCCAGGTGGCGGGCAACATCCCTGCGCCGCCCGTCCAGCCGACGCGGCCCCCCGCGCCGACCGCTGCGCCGCAGCCCACCACGCCGCCCGCGCCCGTTGCGCCGCCCGCGCCGTCCTATCCCTTCTCGCTGGTCAAGGGCGCCGAGCGCTGTGATCCCAACGCCGATCAGACCTATTTCAACGGTTTCGTGCGCCGACGCGACAACTCCCCCATGAACGGCGTCTGTGTTCATGTGGCTTACTACGGCCCGCGCAACACCAAATGCTCCGGCTGCGACAACGTCGGCGACGGCGTGTGGGGCTTCTCCCCCTTCGGCGGCCCCGCGCCGGCCGGCACCACGGTAGAGATCTTCGTGGTGACCTGTCCCTCGGCGATGCCGGTCGGCGGCCAGACCATCGAGTCCGGCTTTGGCGATCTGACGCCGCAGTCAGACAAATGGACGCATACCGTCACCACCAGCGAGCAGTGTACCGGCATCACCTTCGTATCCAACCAATGATGCCAGGGTCAGAGAGCGCGGATCATGACAGTAGAGCAACTTCAAATCGAGATTGAGGCGCTCCGGGGTTGACTATCACGGTTCACGAGAAGTCCCTACGGGCACCTGTAATGCGATTCTGAAGGCGGCTGGCATCAGTAAGCACAGTCGAGGAGCAAATGATGATTGATCTGCCCTACTCGTTGATCATTGAGGCAACTGACGAACCCGATTACTTCGGGTTTTACTCCGATACACTGGATGGCTTTTCCGGGATCGGCCACTCGGTCGAGGACTGTTTGTATCAGGCCCGATGGGGCATGATCGAGCATGTCAAGCTGCTCAAGGAGATGGGCATGCCTGTCCCTCGACCGTCAGAGCACCCGAGGGTTGTCATTGTAAATGAGACCAAGCCACAAGGCGCCTCGTTGCCTGAGTTTGCGCCAGCGTGATTGTATTCCGATTAGTGTACCATCTCAATGAGGGGGAAGACTTCCGAAGTCTTATGGACTGTGAGCTCGTTTTGAACGAGCCTGCGCAGACTTCGGAAGTCTCGACCCCGGTTTTTTGAGATGATACCGATTAGTGCTGTGAAGATAACGCTACTTCCTGATTGACGAGGCCGTTGTCCCCGAAGTGCGGCCGTCTGATCGGTTGACCGTGCGCAATAAAGTCGTCCGTTGGGCTGTTCTGCTGATCCTGGCCAGCCTGCTCCTTGTGAGCGGGCTGGCTGTTTTTGCTGGGCTGGCCGGGACACAGCCGAACGGCTATTCGCTGCTCTTCAATTTGACCGGCGAGGAGGCGCTGCTGCCGCAGCTCAAGGGGCTGTCCGACCTGGCGGCCGGCGCCATGCGGCCGCGGCTGCGCACCGACGATATGGCGCCGGTGGCCAACGCGGGCGTCAACCCCTTCGGCGTCAACGTCTTCCTGGAGCAAGAGGTGGATCCGGCCAAGCGGGAGCTGGCGGTGCGCATGGCCCACGAGGCCGGCTTCCGCTGGCTGCGCCAGGA
>JAJTXO010000207.1 GCA_021463315.1 Caldilineales bacterium
GTGGCTCGGTCAGGAGACCGGCCACAGCGGTGCCGGGCGTGGCTCGGTCAGGAGACCGGCCACAGCGCTGGTCAGGAGACCGGCCACAGCGCTGGGGAGGCCGCTAGGCGCTATGCACCTCGAACAGGTGATAGCCGTAGCCGGGCAGGTCGAGATACAGGCCAGCGCCGGTCATGTCATCGCCGCGGCGCAGGTAGGTGGTGTCGTTCAGCACGTCAACCAGCCGCCAATCCTGGCCGGCCAGGGTGCGAATGTCCAGCGGCGCCAGCGCCTGGGCCGGCTCAGACGACAGATTGACGAAAACCAGGCGATGTTCATCGCCCAGCGACCAGCGGTGGGCGACGATCTGCCGGTGGGTGGGATTGCCTGCCCATTCCTCGGCCGGCTTGAGCGCGCTCCAGTGGCCTTCGTGGAACACTGGATGGCGCAGCGCGCTGAGCAAACGCCGATAGAAGGTGTCCACCGCGGGCTGGGTCGGCTCGTCGGGCCGCCGGCCCAACTGCACCGGCAGCTTGACCCGCCAGCCGTCAAACTGGCCCTCGTGGAACAGGCGCAGGCCGGGCAGGGTATAGGTCAGGACGGCCGCGGCCAGGCTGCGAGGCACGCCGAAGGTCGCGGCCGCGCGCCGCTCGTCGTGGTTCTCGATGAAGCGCGCCAGGCGCTGCTGGTAGTCCAGGCCGGCCGTCAGGTGCAGGCGCACATCCATGGCGTCATGCTCCAGCAGCCGATCGTAGAGCCGCTTGTCGTAGGTATAGTCGAAGCCCTGCTGCTGCAGCTCCCACTCCAGGTCCCAGTAGACCTCGGCCAGCAGCAGGAAGCCGGGGTGGCGCGCGTGCAGGTCGGTGACCACGGCCGGCCAGAACTCGGCCTGCGGCGGCTCGAACTCACCGCCCCAGGTGCGCAGGAAGATGTCGCGCGTCACCAACATGGCCATGTCGCAGCGCGCGCCGTCGCAGCGCTCGGCGATGGAGAGCAGGATATCGGCCATGGCCCGGCGCGCGGCCGACCTGCGATAGTCGATCTGCACCGTGTCGGACCAGCCGTCCAGGTAGGGATCGCGGCCATGGGCAAAGATGCGCCACTGGCCATCCACCGTCACATCGAAGTAGTTGATCGGCTCGCGCGCCAGGCTGTCGGGCCCGCCCTGCATCAGCCGCTCCGGATGCTCCCCCAGCCAGGCATGGTCGCAGGCAAGATGGTTGGGCACGAAGTCCAGCATCAGGCGCATGCCCAGGTCGGCCAGCCGTTGGCGCAGGTCGGCCAGCCCCGCATCGCCGCCCAGGGTCGCATCGACGCGGTATTCCGGGATGCAATAGGGCGAGCCGACCACATCGGCTTCGTCGTAGTCGGGCAGCGCCTGGCGATACTCACCTTGCAGCCCGACGTGCTCGCGCGCCACCTGGCGGCCGCCGGCGCTGCGCTGCCAGACGCCCATCAGCCAGACGCCGTCGAAGCCATAGGCGGCGATGCGCTCCAGCTCAGCCTGCGGCACGCTGGCCAAGGTGATAGCCTGGCCGGCCTGCCGGCTGAGCTGCTCCAGCCAGGCCCAGGCGTTGATTTCATAAAGGGTGGGGTTCTGAGGCCAATTGTTCAAGGCTTGTCTCCTGACAGTGTTCTCGTGGTATCATTTTATCATTTCAACAGATTGGGGAAGAGTGCGGAAGTCTCGACCCCGGCACTGATGAAAACGGGCGGGCACGGAGTTCATATTTGGAATTGCAACGCACGATTATGCCGCCTCGCGGGCGATCTCGTAGAGGAGATCCTCCTCGTCCAGCACGTCTTTCTTCCAGGCCGGCAGATTCGCCTCTTCCTGCAGGCTGCGGCGCAGCTCCACCACCTGGTCGCGCAGGATGGCGGCCTCCTCGAAGCGCAGATCCTCGGCCGCGCGGTGCATCTCCTTCTCCAGATCGCGGATGATGCGCAGACGCTCTGGCCGGGGCAAGGCGCTCAGCGGCGGAGCAGGGCGGGTTTCGCCGCCGTCGCCGCCCACGCTGTAGGGCACCTTTTCCTCGGCCACTGACAACTGCAGGCGCTGAGTCAGGTCGCGCACGCTCTTGACGATGCTCTGTGGCGTGATGCCGTGCTGCTGGTTATACCGGTTTTGCTTCTCGCGGCGCCGGTTGGTCTCGTCCATCGCGACGCGCATGCTGTCGGTGATCTTGTCGGCGTAGAGGATCGCTTTCCCCTCCACGTGGCGCGCGGCCCGGCCGATGGTCTGGATCAGCGACGGCCCGGAGCGCAGGAAGCCCTCCTTGTCCGCGTCCAGCACCGCCACCAGGCTGACCTCGGGCAGATCCAGCCCCTCGCGCAGCAGGTTGATGCCCACCACCACATCGTAGACCCCCAGCCGCAGGTCGCGCAGAATCTCGATGCGCTCCAGGGTGTGGATCTCGCTGTGCAGGTAGTGGACCTTGATGCCCAGCTCGGCCAGATAGTCGGCCAGATCTTCGGCCATGCGCTTGGTCAGCGTGGTCACCAACACCCGCTGGCCGTTGCGCAGCCGCTGGCGGATCTCCTTGACCAGGTCGTCCACCTGTCCCTTGACCGGCCGCACCTCCACCACCGGATCCAGCAGGCCGGTGGGGCGGATCACCTGATCGACGATCTGCGCCGAGACCTCGCGCTCGTAGGGGCCGGGCGTGGCGCTGGTGTAGATCGCCTGCTTCAGCATGGCCTCGAACTCCTCGAAGCGCAGTGGCCGGTTGTCCATGGCCAGCGGCAGCCGGAAGCCGTAGTCCACCAGCACCTGCTTGCGCGCCCGGTCGCCGTTGTACATGCCGCGAATCTGCGGCACGGTGATATGGCTTTCGTCGATGATGCACAGCCAGTCGGGTGGGAAATAGTCCAGCAGTGTCCAGGGCTGCGAGCCGGGCGCGCGGCGGGCCAGCGGCCGGCTGTAGTTCTCGATGCCGGAACATTGGCCCACCTCGCGCAGCATCTCCAGATCGTAGCGGGTGCGCTGCTCGATGCGCTGCGCCTCCAACAGCTTGTCGTTGGTCTTGAACCAGGCGATGCGCTCCTCCAGCTCGGCCTCGATATCCACGATGGCCTCGGCCAGCTTGTCGGCCGGGGTGACGAAATGCTTGGCCGGGAAGATGTTGATCTGGCCTGGCTGATCCAGCACCTCGCCGGTCAGCGTGTCGATCTCGCTGATGCGCTCCACCTCGTCGCCCCACAGCTCGACGCGGTAGGCCGTCTCGCCGTAGGCTGGCTGCACCTCCAGCGTATCGCCCTTGACCCGGAAGCGGCCGCGCTGCAAGACCTGATCGTTGCGCTCGTAGTAGATGTCCACCAGCCGGCGCAGCAGATGGTTGCGCCGCACCTGCTCGCCCAGCCGCAGATGCACCACCTCCTGGCCGTAGTCCTGCGGGCTGCCCAGGCCGTAGATGGCCGACACCGAGGCGACGATCACCACGTCGCGCCGGCTGAACAGCGAGGCCGTGGCCGCCAGCCGCAGCCGGTCGATCTCGTCGTTGATGCTGGAGTCTTTCTCGATGTAGGTGTCGGTGCGCGGGATATAGGCCTCTGGCTGATAATAATCGTAGTAGCTGACGAAGTACTCGACCGCGTTGTTGGGAAAGAACTCGCGGAACTCGGCGTAGAGCTGCGCAGCCAACGTCTTGTTGTGGGCCATGATCAAGGTCGGGCGTTGGATCTTCTCGATGATCTGGGCCATGACAAAGGTCTTGCCGGTTCCGGTGGCGCCCAACAGCGTCTGATGCTTGTGGCCGTGCTCCAGCCCCTCGGCCAGGCGGCGGATCGCCTCCGGCTGGTCGCCCATCGGTTGAAACTCGGAAACTAGCTTGAACTCTGGCACGTCACACCTCGTGGAGATACAGAACATCGGTTCGCAATGGCTATTATAACGCCAGCAGCGCCGTTTGTCCAGACGGCTTGACGGCAGTCACAGCCCGAAGTATACTACCGAACGATGAAACCCAGAAGATCGCACCGTGCCAACACACGCCAGAGCCTGGCCAGAATAGTCTCCTGCCTGGCGCTGCTGGCATTGGCGCTGAGCTTTGCGCCGCCGCCAGCCAGCCAGGCCCAGGCCGACGCCTTCGACCCGCAGGCGGTCCTGCAGGCCATGAGCGTGGCCGATCGCATCGGCCAGCTTTTCATGGTCACCTTCGAGGGCAACGAGGTGGGCGTCGACTCGGCCATCGCCGAGCTGATCCGCGATTACCGCGTCGGCAGCGTGCTGATCAGCCCGGCCCAGGGCAATTTCACCAACCTCACCCCCGACGGCGTCCCGGCCGACACGCCGCAGCAGGTCGCCCAGCTCACCAACCAACTGCAAAGCCTGGCCTTCGATGGCCTGCTGCCCGCGGAGGCGGCCCTCGCGCCGCAGCTCGCCGACGTGCAGACGCTGGACGCGCCCGAAGGACGAGCCGTCACCTTGCCGCTGCTGATCGGCGTCAGCCAGGCGGGCAACGGCTTTCCCCACAGCAGCCTGCGCAGCGGCTTCACGGCCCTGCCCAGCAACATGGCCTTGGGCGCCACCTGGAGCACCACCGATGCAGCCTCGGCTGGCGGCATTGTCGGCCGCGAGCTGGCTGCGGTGGGGGTCAATCTCCTGCTGGGGCCGGCGCTGGATGTGCTGGATATGCCCCGGCCCGATTCGCCGACCACCTTGGGGGTGCGTTCGTTGGGCGGCAACTCCTTTTGGGTGGGGCGGCTGGGGCGCGCCTTCATCGGCGGCGTTCACGAGGGTTCGCAGGGACGGGTGGCCACGGTGGCCCAGCACTTTCCTGGCCAGGGCAGCAGCGACCGGCTGCCTGAGAACGAGGTAGCCACGATCCAGAAGTCGTTGGAAGCGTTGCAGGCGGTGGAGATCGCCCCCTTTGCCGCGGCCGTGCGGCCTGGCATCCTGCAAGACCTGCTGCCAGCCGGCGACGGCGCGGCGCGCACCGCCTCCACGGTGGTCGATGGCCTGCAGAGCACCCACATCCGCTACGCCGCGCTGCAAGGCAGCAGCGAGAGCATCCCACCCATCAGCCTGGCGCCGCAGCTTTCCCAGGAATTGCTGGAGAGCGCGGCCTTTGCCGACTGGCGCAACGCAGGGCGCGGTTTGGTGATCAGCGACGACCTGGGCGCGCCGGCGATCCGCCGGCACTACGACCC
The DNA here is from genome assembly GCA_021463315.1 of Caldilineales bacterium. Classification (GTDB taxonomy): domain Bacteria; phylum Chloroflexota; class Anaerolineae; order JAAEKA01; family JAAEKA01; genus JAAEKA01. Next base: position 5,128 of record JAJTXO010000207.1, read on the forward strand.
CACCTTGCAGAGTTTCCCCCACCGCCGCGTGGCCCAGGATGCCCTGCTGGCCGGCAATGACCTGCTGCTGCTGGCGCGCTGGAGCCTGCACGATGACCCGGAAACCACCCTCGCCAACATCAAGGATACGATTACCTTCTTTCAGGAGAAATATCTCACCGACGCCGATTTCCGCCGCCGGGTGGATGCGGCTGTCCTGCGCGTGCTGACGCTCAAGGCCCGCCTCAATCCGTCGTTGGATCTGCGCAGCAGCCTGGTGGACGGCAATCTGCTGGCGACGCAGGAGACCCAGGACGCCGCGGTGGCGCAGATCGCGCGCGACGCCATCACCCTGCTGAGCCCCAGCCCGGCCGAGCTGGCGCAACGCATGCCCACCGGGCCGGGGCCTGACGATTCGATTCTGTTCATCACCGATGGCCGTATCGGCAGCGAATGCGCCGCGGATTCGTGCCCGGCCGCGCCGTTGATCGAACCCACCGCCCTGGCCGACATCGTGCTGCGGCTGTACGAGCCCAGCGGACAGGCCGCGCCCGATCGCGTGGCCAGCCTGACCTTCGAGCAACTGGCGGCCTGGCTCAATCCCACCGGCGCCAGCGAGGAGACCAATCTGGCCAATGAGGTGGTCGACAGTCTGATCAACGATGCCGATTGGATCGTCTTTGGCCTGCTGGACAACGCGGCCGACGCGGCTGGCCCGGCCGTGATGCGCCAGTTCCTCAGCCAGCGGCCGGTCAGCCGGGAGCAAAAGCGCCTGGTGGCCATGGCCTACGATGCGCCCTTTTTCCTGGACGCCACCGACATCACCAAGCTGACGGCCTATTTCGCGGCCTACGGCAAGACCGAGCCGCTGCTGGAGGCGTCGATGCGCGTCCTCTTCCGCGAGTGGACGCCCACCGGCGCAGCCCCGGTGGACATCAGCGCGATCAACCACTGGGTGGCCGACAAGCTGCGACCCAATCCCAGCCAGTCGATCCCCCTGAGCGTGCCCGATGTGCGGGTGCAGATGGGCAGCAACACCTTCACGGCCAAAGTGGGCGACACGCTGCGGGTGCTGGCCGGTCCGATCCAGGACAACAATGGCCGTCTGGTGCCCGACAGCACGCCGGTGACCTTCAAGCTCAAGCAGCGCAGCGATCAATTCGAGCTGCCCCTGGGCGAGACCGGCACGCGCGATGGCTACGCCGAAACCTCGGTGGTGTTGGAGCGGCCAGGCGACTACGAGGTGCTGGTGCAGAGCGGCCAGGCGGTGGGCTCGCTCAGCCTGCTGTTGAACATCGTGGACCTGGAGCAGGGAGAGGCGCGGGTGGCGGTGGCCACTCCCACGGCCACCCCCAGCCCGCTGCCCACCGAGACGCCGACGCCGACGGCCACCCCCACCGCGACCCCATCGCCCACCCCCACGCTACAGCCGGCGGCGACGCCAACCCCGCCGCCGCTGCCGCCGCACCGCATCGACGGGAGTGCTTTTCTGGTGGCGCTGGCCAGCGTTGGCCTGATGCTGCTGTTGACGATCGCTGTCTTCCGCACCATCCTGGCCGCGCCTGCGGTGGCGGTGCGCACCCTGTTGTTGATCGCGCTGGGCGGCCTGCTGGCCTATCTGCTCTATGGGCTGGGGCTGCTGCCGGGCGCAACCTGGCTGCAGCGGGAGCTGCGACCCTGGGGCGCGGCCGTGATCACGCTGGCTGGCAGCGCCGCGTCCCTGATCTATC
>JAJTXO010000208.1 GCA_021463315.1 Caldilineales bacterium
TGTCAGACTGCGGTTTCAACCGCAGACGAGCGCCGCTGACACCACCAAGCATGCTAAAGCAAGCTCCGCATCGCGCACACCAGCTTGCTTCAGCATGCTTCGGCCGTGTCAGGCTGCGGTTTCAACCGCAGACGAGCGCCGCTGACATCACCAAGCATGCTAAAGCAAGCTCCGCATCACGCACACCAGCTTGCTTCAGCATGCTTCGGCCGTGTCAGACTGCGGTTTCAACCGCAGTATATCACCCCCCAGCCACAAAACGAAAAACACCCCACCCAGGCGGTGAGGCGTCGCTTCTCGTTCGAGAAAACTATCAATCTGATCTGGCCGCTGGGCTGGATTTGCGGCTATCGGTCACGTACCAGCCGGCGCCTTTGAATACGATGCCAGGAGCGCTGAAGATGCGGTGAACGCCCTGATGACCGTTGGGACAGTCGGGCGTGCTGGCATCGCCAAAGGCTTGACGGCGCTCAAAGTGCGTTCCGCAGATATCGCATTGGAATTCATAGATCGGCATGGCTGGCTCCTGTTTTCGATTTGAGCCACCAGTATACGTCGGCGCCGGTCTGGCGGCAAACTCGCAGCCCATGGCAACAAACACAGGAGCAGCACAGCCCCGCCGCTGCGCTGCCCCTGTTGTTGCTGACCAAGTAACGTTGACGCCATGAACGGTCTGGCGTGCTCAGTTCTACCGAGCGGTCACCTTAATCGTCTTGGGCTTGATGGTCTCAGCCTTGGGCGTCACAATGGTCAGGACGCCCTGCTCGAAGGTTGCTTCAATGGCGTCGGCATTGACCGGCACGTTGAAGGTCACGCTGCGGCTGAAGCGGCCGTGGCGACGCTCGCGCATGAGGTAGTCCACGTTTTCCAGCGCGCTGGGGAACTCACCCTTGATGGTCAACACATCACCCTCGAAGGTGATCTCGACGGCCTCAGGGTTGACGCCCGGAACCGCGGCCATCAGCACGATCTCTTCGGGCGTGCTGTAGACATCCAGCGGCAGCCGCCACTCGTCGTTGCGGGTGTACGGCCGGCGGGCCAAAGCAGCCCAACTTGGCTGCACGGTGCGGTCGTCGAACAGATGGTCCATGGCTTCGCGCAGGCTCACGAATTCACGAGCAGGTTCCCAACGGGTAATCACACGGGTCATAGCATTTTCTCCTTTTCACGTTGCAGTTGCTTTCGGTGAACGATCAACTACCCCCATCTTAGCGCAGTTGTGTTAGATGAGCGTTTGCGCAGTGTTAGCCTTTTGTTAGAGGTCGCCCCTTTGCCATCCCCTGAACAGCCGAAGGCGTCCCCCGTGATCGCTGCACAATCACGCGCCGGCGCCAGCCGCGCCGCTCCCGTCGCTGCTGGCTGGCGCCGGAAGGCCTGCGCAGTCAGCGGGCCAGGGTCAGCAAATCGTCGACCTTGGCCACATGCGGCGTCTGGCGCGCCAGGTCCAGCACGGCTGCTCGCTGCGCCTCGCTTCGGACTGTTCCGTTCAGATAGACGTTGCCCATATAGACGTCGATATGCACGTTGGCCGTGGCCGTGGCCGCGTCTGCAGCCAGTCGGCCAGCCAAATCCATGATCACCTGGTCGTCGGAGATCAGGTTGTTGACCAGTTGCCAGCCATTCAGACCGGCCCGTGCGAGCCGATCGGCCTGGCCACGCAGCTGCCCGGTGCGCACCCGGCCGTTGAGCGTCACTGCGCCAGAGACAGCCTCGATTTCGATATCGGCTGTGGTGGTGCGCAAACCCTGCTCCGACCAGAGTCGATCATACACCCGGTCCGCCACTGCACTGGCCTTCTCGTCCTTGAGAGATAGTTTGATCATGTCTCCAAATCCTCCATGAAAAGCAACGGGGCTTCAGAAGCCGCCATAGGTTTTGTTTGCTGGATCGTGGCCGCGGCGTCCGGCGCCAACGCAGCGGAATCTGGATCATTTGAACGATGCCTGCGCCTGTGCGTATTATGGCACAAGTTTGCAGACAAAGCAAACAGGCCCGAATGGACAGCCCAGCGGTGATGGCGTACAATGGGAACTGCCCCCATCGGAGGGGTTGGACAACAGCCATGACCACCCGATCCACCTCTTCTGTTCCTGATGTCGGCAGCCAGGCGCGCGGCTATGCCCTGGTGCTGCTGGCCGCATCGCTCTGGGCCACGCTGGGCGTCATCTATTATTTTCTGACTGACACCTATGGCATGTCGCCGCTGGCAGTGGCTGGCCTGCGCGCTGGGCTGGGCGGCCTCATCCTGTTGATCGGGCTGCTGGCGCTGCGTCGCTCCTGGCTGCGCGTCAACCGTCGCGCGGTGCGGGTGATCCTGCTGTACGGCGTCTTTGGCATTGGGCTGTTCTATGCCGTCTACATCAATGCGATCCTGTCGGTCGGTGTAGCTGTGGCGGCCGTGTTGCTCTACACCGCGCCCGCCTGGGTGGCCGTGCTCGCCTGGCGCTTCCTGGGCGAGCGGCTCACGCGCACCCACATCGTGGCCTTGCTGCTGACGCTGGCCGGATCGGCGCTGGTGGCGCAGATCTATCAGCCTGGTCTGCTGCGCGTCAACGCCTTGGGAATCGTCTGGGGCCTGCTGTCCGGGCTGAGCTATGGCCTCTGGAGCATTTTCAACAAGGTAGGCGTGCGCCACACCAACCCCTGGACGCTGCAATGCTACGGCATGTTGGTGGGTTCGGCCATGCTGCTGCTTTTTCAGCCGCTGACGCCGCTGACTGGCGCGCTGCACAGCCCAGGGGCTATCCTGTGGCTGCTGCTGCTGGCGCTGGGCCCCACCGTGGGCGCGTCGGTCGCCTATGCCGCGGGAGTGCGCACCGTGCCGGTCAGCGTTGCCAGCCTGGTGGCCACCCTGGAGCCAGCGCTGGCTGCTCTGCTGGCCTTTCTCGTCTTGGGCCAGACGCTGGGGCTGGGACAGATCGCGGGCGGCGCGTTGATCATGCTGGCTGTCTGGCTGCTGCGCCCGCGTGCGCCGCGGGCTGAAGAGCGCTGACCTTAAATTATGAGGAACGCTCGAAAAAGGGTTGACCAGCCGCACTTGCTGTGCTATAATGTAGACAGCTTGAGAGAACATTAACAAACCGATGGACGTTGACGGACCAGCCTGCTCCTCCCGCTTATACTGGCAGTGGTTCATGCGCAACAAAAGGTAGTAAGCAGACGAGGGAGGACCGGATCAGACGAGGTCGAAAGTCAATGTTCTCAAAGCTAGGAGCAAGGGAGCCTGTAGAAATCGGACAGTGAAGTGCGCGGCAGCTTTAGACGCACAGGTCAGTAGCACCAAGACGGAAAAGTCCGCTACGGGAACAGGGCAACAACCTGGAAATCAGGAGAATTGATTGCCAACACCGCCGATCAAGGCAAACGCCCGTATACAGAGCTCGAAAGTTACTTGAGGCCCCTTCTCCGCCAACAGGCCCAAACACACAGTTTGGGCCTGTTGTCTTTTCTGGGGCCTGTTGCTTGTCAACGCGGGGAATTGCCGGTAAAATGGCCGCGACTGGCTACTGAATCTATTGCTCTGGAAGGAATTTTATGATGGCGGATCTACAGCCCACCCGCGGGCTCTACTATGAAGACTATGCCGTTGGCGTCTCGATCACCAGCCAGGGACGCACGGTGACCGAGAGCGACATCGTCAACTTTGCCATGCTCAGCGGCGACTGGAACCCGCTGCACACCGACGCGCAGGCCGCCAAGGAGACGCCCTACGGCGAACGCATCGCCCACGGCATGTTGGTGCTCTCCATGGCCACCGGTCTGGCCGAGCGTCTGGGCTTCTTGAACCAGACCGTGCTCGGCTTCATGGGGCTCAATTGGCAGTTTCGCGCCGCGGTCAAGATCGGCGACACCATTCGCGTCCAGGCTGCTGTCAGCGAGCTCAAGCCCATGCCGCGGCTGGGCGGCGGATACGTCACCTTCAAGGTGCAGATTCTGAACCAGGAAGACAAGGTGGTGCAGCGCGGCGAGTGGGTCATGTTGATCAAGAGCCAAACGAGCTAAGCGGCCAGAGGCATTCGATGCAGACCGTTCCCATCGACCCCTTCGATGCGCCGCTGCTGGGCAAGATCCATCAGATCACGTTGCCCACACCCTTCCCCGTGGGACCGGTTCACACCTATCTGATACCGGACGATCCTCTGACTCTGATCGACGCCGGACCCTGCACCCCAGCCGCGCAGGCTGCGCTACAGGCCGGCCTGGCTCAGCTCGGCGTCAGTTTAAGCGACATCCAACGGGTGATCATCACCCACGCCCACGTCGACCACTACGGCCTGGTGGGGGAAATCGTCGCTGCCAGCGGCGCGGAAGTCTGGGCGCATCCGCTGGCTCAGCCGTCCATCGAGGGCTGGCCTTCCTCTCGTGCCCTGCACGACCGGTTCTGGCTGGAGCTGCTGCTGGCGTCTGGCGTGCCAGCCAACCTGGCCCAGCGCACAGCCAGCCTCTACCAGGGCATGGAACAGCTCATCAGCCACGCGCCGGTGGCCCGGCTGCTGGACGAGGGAGAGACGATCGGGCTGGCAGGTGCGGGCTGGCAGGTGCTGCACTGCCCCGGCCACGCCGACAGCCTGATCTGCCTCTACCAGCCCATGGATCGTCTGCTGCTGGGCAACGACCACCTGCTGGCCCACATCAGCTCCAACGCGATCGTGGGGCCGCCGTCGCCGGGTGAAAGCCAGCGCCGGCGTCCGCTGGTGGACTACTGGGCCTCGCTGGGCCGGATCTACGAGATGCAGATTGCGCTGGTCATTCCGGGCCACGGCGACGCGGTGGCGGACGTGCGCAGCCTGATTCACAGCCGCTTCCGCTTCTATGAGCGCCGGCTGGCCCGCCTGCAGGAGGAACTGCGCCGCGGGCCGCAGTCGGTCTGGCAGTTGGCTCAGGCGATCTTTCGCCGGCTCGACCTGACCGACACCTACCTGGCCACATCGGAGGTGCTGGGACATCTGGACGTGCTGGAGGGCAAAGGACTGGTAGCCAGGACGACCAGCGACGACGGCATTTGGCGCTATCGCTTAACCTGAAACAGCAGCTCATCCACGCTCGGGCCGGTCTTTGCGCAGCACCCCGGAGGGGCCGACCGAGCCCGCAGGCTTTCCATCCACGGTTGTGCGCAGGCGCGCATGGATGGCTAGATTGACGGCAGATGTGCCGCACCCGGTCAGTATGAACACAAAAAGCGGATGGTTGCCAACCATCCGCTTTTTGCTGCGAAACTAGCTGCTATCGGTTGAAAAAGGGGTTAAGACGCCCGGCGTTTCTGTGTCGTCGCAGAAGCGCCGGACGCCGGTAGGAAGGTAGTTGGTGCTACTGGATGCAGAGGGTCTGGCCGGCCCGGATCATGTTGGGATTGGCCAGGCCGTTGAGCTGCACCAGCGCGCTCACCGTGGCGCCGTTGGCGGCCGCGATGCGGGAGAGGTTATCGCCCGCCTGCACGGTGTAGCCCACTGCACAGGACGCCGTGCTGCCGCCGGTCGAGCCCACGCCCGCACCGGGCAGCGGCGGATCCTGGACGTTGGTGAAGTTCACCTTCACGCCCTTGTAGTCCACAGGCACAGGATAGGGGAAGCGCACGTCCACACACACCGGGCTCACCGGGATCCAGTGGTTGCGCTCTTCCTCGCAGACCGTGATGGTCGCGCCGGGGATCGCCATGCCAGCGGCGTTCAGGGTGGCCTCGCTGAAGCTGTAGTTGCCCAGCGCATCGGTGGTGGTGGTCACGTAGACGGCCGGGTTGCTGCCCTTCAGCGTCGCGGTGATGTGCCAGCCCGACAGGCCGACGGTCACGCCCTGGTACGGGGGCACCCATGCCCGGAAGAACTTGGTGCCGCTGATCTGTAGCTTGCCAACCACTTCCAGGTTCTCGAACAGCACACGGGCGTTCTCACAGTCGCGGATGATCACCTGCTGCGGGTTGGGGCTGACAGCCTCCCAGCCCGGCTGCACGGTCTCGCTGACGTTGTACACGCCAGGCTTCAGGTTGCTGAACACCGTCCGGCCAGTGCCGTCGGTGGTCCGGGTGACCGGCGCCATCGCACCGTCGGGCCGGCTCAGGGTGATCTGCCAGCCGGACAGCGGGCCCAGCCACACCTGGCCGCCGTTGGCGTCGGTGCCCAGGCCGTTCTTCTCCACCGTGATGCTGGCGAAGCAGACCGGCTCCAGGTTCTTGAAGATCACAGGATCGGTTGCACCAGGCGGCGCATACTGGTCCAGGGTGATGCTGACCGAGGCGGGCGTGACCGGGGTCCAGCCCGTCTTGATGGTTTCGGCGATCACCCACGTGCCGGGGGTCATCTGCAGCACCGTGCCGCCGCTGGCATCGGTCTGGTCGCTGTCCTTCACGGCCCACGGGTCGCCCTGGGGCGTGGCCGTCACGGTCCAGCCCGCGCCGGGCTGAACGGCGCCGTTGCGCAGCTCTTCCCACTTCAGCACGGTCACATCGAACCAGCGACGGATCTTGAAGAGCACGTCGTGGCAGCCCTCGCGCTGGTTGAGCTGCGTCCAGGAGGTCCAGGCGATGCCGCCGCGCGGCGCCTCAGGAACGATGCTGTCCCAGTCCCCGTTGGGCAGCGGCAGAGCGAACTTATAGTAGAAGCCTGCCGGCAGCTTGGGGAAACTGTAGGAGCCGTCGCTGTTGACCCGCGCACGCGTCCAGCGCAGCATGGCGCCATCTGCCTCGCTGGCATCAGCGATGTCCAGCGCCGAGGCGCTCAGCAGCTCCAGATCGTCCAGTGTCTGCGCGTTGGCCTCCAGATCAGGCAGAGACGCCGCATCGTTGGTTCGGTGGGCAAAGGCGAAGATGCGCAGTGGCGGGTCAAACTGTGTG
>JAJTXO010000209.1 GCA_021463315.1 Caldilineales bacterium
CCAAACGTTGGTTGAGTAGCCGTCTGCGGCGTATCGAAACCAACGTTTGGCCCGCCGCCTGAGTAGCTACAAATGGGCAGGCTTGGTCAGCCCACAGCGCGCCAGTATACCTTGGCTGCGGAGCTTGGTCAAAAGCGCCACCCGATTGACACTGGGTGCGTTTCGGAGTAACATACTCAGCGCAGTGTAGACGTCGCCATCAACTCCTCACAGCAAAGCGTGGTTCTATGTCCTCACCTGTCGACCTCCATGCCTTGAGCGTCACCGGTCTGACTCACCGCTGTGCGCAGGAAACTGAGCTTTTCTTCCAGCGCCACGCCTATGACCCGGCCTATTGCTACGAGCTCTTTCGGCGCGCCCTGCTGGAGCGCAACCAGCGCGCCTACGAAGGTCTCTACATCCAATACCAACCGCTGGTGGCCGGCTGGGTGGAGCGTCACCCCAGCTTCCCCGGCGCCGGCGAAGAGGTGCAATACTTCGTCAACCGTGCCTTCGAGAAGATGTGGCACGCGCTGAGCCCCGAAAAGTTCGACCGCTTCGCCGACCTCAAGGCGCTGCTCAGCTATCTCAAGCTCTGCGCCCACAGCGCGGTGATCGACTATGCCCGGCCGCGCCGGCTTGTTCTGCTGGACGAAGAGCCTGGCGACGCCGTGCTGGCGGCCCGCGCCAGCCACGACGATGCGGCGGAGGAGGTGATCGAGCGAAACGTCCAACAGGACTTTTGGCGTCAGATCAACCTGCGCCTGGCCGACGAGCGGGAGCAGGCCGTGGTCTTTGGCTCTTTCGTGTTGGCTATGAAGCCAGCCGAGCTGCAGCGCCGCTACGCCCATCTGTTCGGCGATGTGCGCGATGTCTACCGCACCAAGCAAAACGTCCTGGAGCGTCTGCGCCGCGACCCTGAGCTGCAAATCCTGCGGGCCGACTACAGGTAATTCCCCATCTGTTTCCGTTCAATGGGTAAAGGAGTAGTCGATACCTGATGAACTGTGTCAACCCACCGCAGCTTGACGATGTCGAGCTATTGATGAGCCTGGATGGCGAGGCAAGCCCCGAGGTGGAAATGCATCTGTCGCAATGTCCACAGTGCAGCCAACGCGCGGCCGAGCTGGCCAAGGTTCAGAACCTGGTCATGGCCAGCCTTTATCGCATGGCCTGTCCCTCGAGTCTGGAGCTGGGCGAATACCATTTGAAGCTGCTGCCGGCTGCCAAAGCGGCCACGGTGCAGCGCCACGTGGCCCAGTGCCCGCACTGCGCCAGCGAGATGGCGCAACTGGCCTCCTTCATGGGCCAGGCCGACCCCTACCTGCATCCTGCGCCCAGTACCGTGCTGCGCCGGCAGGTTAACGTGCTCATCGCCCGATTGGCCAGCGCCGTGCCGTCTGCCCATCCCGCGACCCAGCCCGCGTTTGCACCCGTCCTGGCTGGCCTGCGCGGCGATGGGGCTGAGCCGCTGCGCTATGAAGCCGGCGCGGTGCAGGTCATTCTGGAGGTCCAGCGCGACGATGCGCGCGCCGACCGCCAACTGCTGGATGGCCTGATTCTGGGATTGGACGAGGCGCTGCAGGCCACCCTCTGGCGCGTCGAGCAACATGTTGCCACCGCGCCCGTGGATGATCTGGGCAATTTCACCGTGGGCAATCTGACGCCGGGCCAGTACGAGCTGATCCTGACCGGCGCACAGGACGAGGTGCATATCCAGAACCTGCAGATCTAACTGTATGAGTATGCATGACCTGATCGAAGGCCTGTTGGCCGAGCCTGACCCTGCCCGCCAGCAGCAGTTGCTGGACGCCTGCGCCAGCCAAGGCAGCAGCACAGCCGCTGCGGCGCTCAAGGCCGAGGCCGACCGCACGCTGCGCGCCGATGTGGCGCGCTCGCTGCGCGCGGCGCAGTTGCTTCAACGCCTGGCCACGCTCACCGGCGCGCCGGCTGACCAGGCGCTGGGCCTGCTGGCCGAGGCCAACGCCCGCTCCATCGGCCAGCATGAATATCAGCAGGCCATCGCGCTCTACGACGCGGCCAGCGCGCTCTATGGACGGGAGCAACTGCCAGTGGAACAGGCGCGCGCCCAGATCGGCAAAGTGGGCGCGCTGGCCTATCTGGGACGCTATAGCGAAGCTGATCTGGCTGGCCAATGGGCCGGCCAGATTTTGTATGATCACGGGGAATGGCAGGCGCTGGCCACCCTGACCATGAACCTGGCCATCATGAACGCCAACAAAGGAGACGACGCCCAGGCCTTGCAGCGTTTCGATCAGGCCGGCGAGATCTACGGCCGGCTGGGCGAGGCTGGCCAGGCTGGCTGGCTCTGGGTGCAGCTCAATCGAGCGCTGGTGCTGCGCAATCTGGGCCACTTCGAGGCCTCTGTGGCCGCCTGTCACACCGCCATCGATGGGCTGACCGCGCTGGGCCAGCCGGTGTCCGCGGCGCGGGCCCGCTGGAATCTGGCCCTCACCCATGTCATTCTCGGCCAATACAACGAGGCGTTGCAGGGCCTCGACCAGGTGCGGGAGGTTTTCGTGGCCGATGGCCGCCCGCGCGACGCCCTGCTGGTCGATCTGGATGTCAGCAGTTGCCTCCTGCACATGCGCCGATACGAGGGGGTGCTGGAGACCTGTCGCCAGGTGCGCGCGGCTTTCGACGAGCTGGGCGCGCACGACGTGGCCGCCAAGGCCATCGTGATCGAGGGGATGGCCCACGCCAGCCTGGGCCAGCACGACGCCGCCATCGCCTCGCTGGACGAGGCCAAGACCATCTTCACCCAACTGGGCAATCCCGTCTGGATCGCGTCCGTGGAGCTGGAGATCGCCGGGGTGCAGCGCTTTCGCGGCCAGTTCCAACAGAGCCTGGAACTGGCGCTGTGCTGCGCCCAGGCCTTCGACGCGCTGCAGTTGCCAGTGGAGCAAGCGCAGGCGCACCTGGTGGCCGCACGCGCCGCGCTGCGGCTGAATCGGGCGCAGCAGGCCAGCGATCTGGCCAACGCCGCGCTGGAGAGCGGCCAGGCATTGAATGTGGCCTCGCTGATCTTCCAGGCCCATCACCTGCTGGGACGGGCCGCCACCCAGGAAGGCCGCCAGGCCGAGGCGCTGGACGCCTACGACATGGCGGTCGAACAGTTGGAGCGCCTGCGCGGTCGCCTGATGGTCGAATTTCGCGCCGACTTTCTGGAAGACAAGACAGCTATCTACGAGGACACCGTCCTGCTCTGCGTGGCGCTGCACGATCCGCAACGCGGCCTGGAATACGCCGAACGGGCCCGCTCGCGCGCGTTGGTGGACATGCTGGCCTATCGGCTAAACGTGGGCATCGAGGCGCGCACGCCGCAGGATCAGCCGCGCGTCGATGAGCTGCTGCACCTGTGCGCGCAGCGCGACCAGACCTTTCGCCGCTGGCAGAGCCAACGGCAACTCCAGGCGCGCGAGGCCTCAGCCGAGGTCGATGGCCGGGAGCATTTGGAGCAGGAGGTGCTGGAGATCGAGAAGCGTATCACCGATCTTTGGCACAAGCTGCTGGTGCGCAACGCCGACTACGCCCGCGACGCGGCGCTGTGGCGGGTGCAGGTCGAGCCGGTTCAGCCCCACCTGGACCCAGAGACCGCGCTGATCGAATACTACATCGCGCGCGGTGTGCTGCTGGCCTTCGTGGCCACGCAGCAGGAGATCACGGTCTTTCGGCTGCCGGCTACCCCCGCCGCGATTCAGAACAACCAGCGTCTGCTGCGCCTGAACCTGGACGCCGCGCCCCACACCCCAGCCGAACGGCTGCCCCATCTGACCGCCAACGCGCAGGCGTTGCTGCGCCGGCTGTATGGGCAGTTGATCGAGCCGCTGGAGCACGCGCTGGTCCGCTTCCCGCGCTGGATTGTGGTTCCCTTTGGCCCACTGCACTATCTGCCCTTCCAGGCGCTGCACGATGGCCGCCACTATCTGGTGGAGCGCCACGAGATCAGCTATCTGCCCGGCGCCAGCCTGCTGCGCTACTGCCTGGAGCCGCGCCAGACCGGCGCGGGCCTGGCCGTGTTCGGCCATTCCTTCGGCGGCCACCTGCCCAACGCGGTGGACGAAGCCGCGGCCATCCATCAGATCTGCGGCGGCGAGCTGTTCACCGAGGCCGACGCCACCCCGGCGCGCTTTCGGGAGCTGGCCAGCCAAAAACGGGTGCTGCATCTGGCCGCGCACGGCAATTTTCGACCCGACAACCCTCTTTTCTCCGGTCTGGCGCTGGCCGACGGCTGGCTGACCACGCTGGACATCTTCAGCCTGCGCCTTCAGGCGTCGCTGGTGACGCTCAGCGCCTGCCAGACCGGCCGCAGCGCGCTGGCTGGGGGCGACGAGCTGCTGGGTCTGATGCGCGCGCTGCTCTACGCAGGGGCGTCCAGCCTGGTGCTCACCCTGTGGACGGTGGAAGACCGCACCACGGCCGGCCTGATGCAGCGCTTCTATCGCCACCTGACAGCCGGCCAGCGCAAGGGCAGCGCGCTGCGCGAGGCGCAATTGGCCTGTATTCGGCCCGATCCCACCACCGCCGACGCGGAGCCAGCCCGCTGCGCCCATCCCTATTTCTGGGCGCCCTTCTTCCTGGTCGGCAATCCCGGCGCGCTGTGACCAAGTCCATGAGGAGAGATCGATCATGTCTGTTTTTCGACTGAGATATCACAGGCCGGCGTGGCTGGCGCTGCTGCTGATTGGGGCGCTGCTGGCCGCCTGCGTTGCCCCGACCCCTCCGCCGTCCACTCCGACCAACACTCCCTCGCCCGCAGCCTTCGAGTGCAGCGAGCTGAAGACAGGCGCCGTCGACTCCGGCGGCGTGGCGACCGCCCACTACATCCTGAACCAGGTGATCGTCACTGGTCCCACAGAGGCCGTCAAGGCTGTGATCGAGGAGTTGGGCGGCGCCGAGGCCGGCTTCATCTCGCTCCAGACCTGTACCATGGTCGATCGTCGGGCGGAGCCGCCGGAGACCGAGCGCTGGAGCGAGGCCAGCGCCAGCCGGGGCGACGCGCCGGCCATCCAGTTCCGGGCCGACGCGGCCGCGCAACTGAGCACCAGTCTGTACGCCACCCCACCTGAGCGCACCACCGAGGAGATCGTCAACCAGATCAACGAGATCGGGCGGGACAAGCTGGTGTTCGCCGATCCCAACTACCTGACGGGGCCGCTGGACGCCAACCCGGTCAGCCCCTGCGCTGTCGTGCGGCCCGACGCGGTGGGCGCGCCCTTCGAGGTAGGGGGCAGCCCCTTCGAGGTGGGCGGCAGTCCCTTCGAGGTGGGGGGCAGCTCCAGCGGCGGGCTGGGCGATGAGGCCAAGCCGGGCGATTTCTGGCAGCAGTGGGCCTTCGAGCAGATCGGCCTGCATTTCGACGGCAGCGGGCGCGGCGACTGGAGCGGCCAGGGGGTCACGGTGGCCATCTTCGACACCTCGCCCTACACGCCCACCCTGAGCTCGGTGTCGATCAGCGACCAAAACGGCTCGCTCGACCTGGCGCTCTCCTTCACCGCGTCGCTCAACGCGCTGCCTCCCAACCCTGCGCCCGACGCCAACGGCGCGCCGACCCAGCCGGTCGACGTGGCCGATCATGGGCTGTTTGCGGCCGGCCTGGTGCATGCCGTGGCGCCGGCCAGCGATCTTCATCTGATCGAGGTGTTGAACGACTACGGCTGTGGCGATCTGTGGACCTTGAATCGCGGCATCAACACCTTCGTGGCGCAGCAGATGGTCGACGGGCGATTGGATGACGTGGTGCTCAATCTGAGCCTGGGGGTGCATCAGCCGCGCGATCACGCCGATGCCGGCTGGCCGCCGCAGATCGTGTCGCTGGACGAGGCGCTGCGCAATGCAGCCAGCCGCGGCGCGGTCATCGTCGCCGCCTCGGGCAACGACTCCTACGCCAGCCTTGCTCCGCGGCCGATGCAGCTTCCGGCGGACTGGCGCTATGTCATCGGCGTGGCCGCCAGCAGCCAGACGCCCAGCCGCGCCTGCTATTCCAACCTGGGCGACGTGACCGCGCCCGGCGCCGATGGTCGCGCGTCGACCGCGGATGCCTGCCAGCCGCGGGCCAACGAATGCCAGGGCCAGGGCGGGGACTGTCCGTTCGGGCTGATCAGTCTGGCCACGGGGTCCAGCACCGGCTATCGCTACTGGGTGGGCACCTCCTTCGCCGCGCCGCTGGTCAGCGGCCAGGCCGCGCTGCTGCTGGAGCGGGGTGTGCCCGCCCCAGACGTGCCGCGCTGCATCCACGACACCATGGCCGACCACAACGGACAATGGGTGGTCAGCGTGAAGAACAGCGTCAAAAGCTGCAACCGCAGCGCGCCCTAGCGCGGGGTGCGGAGTCGAGCCCTCGTCGCTCGGCGCTACGGAGTGCCGGGCAGCGCCAGGCGGCGCAGCCCCACCGCCTGCGCCCCGCGCGGCGACGGCTCGACCGCGTACTCCACCAGCTCCCCCTCGTGCAGCGGCAACGTCTCCCCCGCGGCCAGCGCGCGACGATGGAAGAAAAGCTCCACGCCGTCAGGCTGGGTGATGAAACCCCACTGCTTGCGCAGGCTGTAGAACTTCACCAGCCCGCGGCGGCGGCCCTCGGCCGGCAGCAGACGGCGGCAGGCCGGGCAGTGGAGGGGCGGCCCCGCGTCGTCCTGCTGCTCGGCGGGCGTCCAGAGAAACCGGGTCTGACAACTGGCGCAGGACAGGTAGCGGTCTTGGCGCATAACAACCTCCGTAGAACAACTTTGACAAGAAGCCCCTTGCCGGGTACAATGCGGCCAGTGATGGCGACGTGGCCAAGTGGCAAGGCAAGGGTCTGCAAAACCCTGATCGCCGGTTCAA
>JAJTXO010000021.1 GCA_021463315.1 Caldilineales bacterium
GCCTCCCCCTCCGCCTCCCCCTCCGCCCCCTCCGGCCCCTCCCCCTCCGCCCCCTCTGGCCCCTCTCCCTCCGAGGGAGAGGCTGGGTGAGGGTGACGCTCCGGCCGCAAACCCCACCGGCGGATAATGCCCAATGACCACCACCCGCCGGTTGCGATAGCGCCGGGCGATCCGTTCATCCACGGTCACCACGGCCGCGGCGCTGCGGCTCAGCGCTTGCTCGGCGGCCGCGATCAACGGCAGCAACACCTTGCCGGCCAGCCCGCGCAGCCGCGGCCGCTGCAGCTCGGTGTAATACTCGTGCGCGTCGTAGATCACCGGCCGGCGATGCGTCTTAGCCCACAGCCAGCCCGGCGGCAGCGTGTCGAAGTCGTGGCAATGCACCACATCCGGCCGCAGCCGGTTTAGCCGGCGCCAGGCGTGCAGCCAAAAGCGGGGCAGGCGCAGCGCCTGCGCCAACCCCGCGCCGTAGCTGGAGCGCACCTCCTGCACCCGCTGCACGGCGAAGCCCTCAGTTTGATCTTCGGCCGGGAAGCTGCCCTCGCGGTCCCAGGCGATGACCGTCACCGCGTAGCCGGCGCCGGCCAGCGAGCGCGCCTCCTTCAGCACCCGCGGATCCGGCCGAAAGGCGTTGGACAGCAGCATCGCCACCCGGCTTCGGTTTGTTGCACGACTCTCACGATTCATAGCCTTAGCCCCGCACCTTGCCAAGCACGCGCTGAGCCATCTGCTTCACACGCGCCTTCTCGGCCGCCGTCAGGAAGCCCGTCAGCCAGAGCAGCGCGGGCATGGCGGCCAGCAGGGCCAGCTTGAGCGCGCTGCTCAGCAGCAGAGATTCGGTCGGGATCAACAAACTGAGGCTGAACAACGCCAGGGCCAGCCCAAAGAGCAGCAGCAGCCGGCCCCACTCGTAGCGCACGGGAAAGGCCCGCTGTCCCACGACGTAGGCCATGATGAACAACACCACAAAGGCCACCAGCGTGTTGACGGCCGCGGCCATGATGCCGAAGCGTGGCACCAACAGCAGGTTCAGCCCGACGTTCAGCGCCCCGGCCAGAATGGTCAGCGCCGCCACCCAGCCTGACCGCTTGCGGAACAACATGCCGTTGACCGGGAAGAAGTAGAGATAGCGCGCCACATAGCCCGCGGCGATCCAGGGCACAATCGCGGCCGCGTCCCAGTAGGCTGGCGTGGCCATGATGCGGATTGCTTCGGGCGCCAGCAGGGCGACGGCCAAGGCCAGCAGCGTCATCAGCGCCACCTGATAGGTGATGAAAGAGCTGATCAGGCCAGCGTTGCCCTCCTCAGCCGCGTTCTGGTAGAAGAAGGGCTGCCAGGCGTTGTTCAGCGCCATCGCGATCAAATTGAGCAACACACCGAACTGATAGCCCAGGGTGTAAAGTCCCAGCGCCTCGCGCGAGACCAGCCCGTCCAGCACGATGCGGTCGGAGACATTCAGCGCCCAGGTGCCCAGGATGAAGGGCAGCAGCGGCACGCTGAAGCGCAGCGAGCTGCGCAGCAACGGCCAGGAGAAGCTGAGCTGGCCGCTGCGCAGCAAGATCCACAGCGCGGGCGCGGCCATCACCACGGCCGAGAGAAGCTGGCCCCACAGGCTGCCCAGCGAACCCAGCCTCAGCCCAACCACGAAGAAGATGATCAGCGCGGTCGTCAGACCGAAGTCCACCAAACTGAAGCTGATGAAGTAGTGCGCCTGCTGGCGGGCCCGGAAAAGCTGCAAGGCCAGCACCGACACCACGGTGATGCCCGCGTTCCAGACCGTGATCAGCACATAGGGCTGAAAAGGGGTGTTGGGCAGAAGCCAGCCGAAGATGGCCGGTCCCAGCAGCGTCAGCGCCAGGGATCCCAGCAGTCCGCTGGCCACGCCGAAAGTTGTCACCGTGCCGATGTAGCGGCGCAGCGTGGCCGGGTCATCTTCGTAGTCGAAGTAGAAGCGCACCAGCGCCGCGGGCATGCCCAGCGCCATCAGGGCTGACAGCAGGGCGAAGACCGGGCTCATCACCCCCAGAATCCCGTAGTCGGCCGGCGTCAGCAGCCGGGTGTAGATCGGCAGCAGCAGGAAGGAAAGGCTGCTGCGCAGCACCTCGCCGATGGTGTACAACGAGGACTGGCCGGCGAGTTGTTTGCCTTTCGCGAACACGGTTAGCGATCCTCTCCAGGCGGCGCGGCCGGCGGCTGGGGCCGTTGACCGGCCGCCAGTTGCTGGCAAAGCTGTTCATAGCGCTGCATGCAGACGCTTTGATCGGCGAACTGAGCGATGGCCTCCAGGCCGGCGCGGCGCAGACGGCGGCGCAAGGCGTCGTCGGTCAGCAGACGGGTGATGGCCTGAGCCAGGGCGCGGCTGTCTGCCAGCGGCACGACCAACCCTTCCTGCTGGTGCCGCAGCCAGGGCCGCAGCGCGGGGAGATCGCTGACCACAGGCACGGCGCCGCAGGCCATAGCCTCCTGAACTGATTTTGGCGTGCCATCCGAGACGGGGATGGAGACCGCGACGGCCGCGCGGCGACAATAGTCTGCCACCGCCCCATCGTCGGGCAGCGGCGGCACATAGTCCACTGCCTGCGCCGCGCCCAAGATGTCGAGCTTGTCCTGGAAAGCTGCCAGCAACTGAGGATCCGCGTTGTAGGTAAACACGGCGAACCGAGCCTGCGGCACAGCCTGCAGAACCAGCGGGATGGCTGCTGCCAGGGTCAGCGGATCGTACAAGGGGCGGATGGCGCGCAGACTCAACACCAAGGGCTTTTCTTCGGCCATCGCGTCGGATGCTGATGGATAAAAAACGGCTCTGTCTACCCCCCAAGGGGCGACCTCAAGACGTTCAGGCTTGGCATCTAGCTGTGTGGCCATGGCCGCCAGGTCGTTGGAGACGACCGTCACGTAGTCAGCCTGGCGCAAAACCCAGCGCGCCAACTGCCGTTGAGCCCAGGAACGCCGGGGGCCGACCAGCAGATCGGATCCCCAACTGGTCACCAGGAAGGGGCGATAGCCGGCTGCCGTGCCCAGCCAGCCCGCGCTGGCCACCTGATGCGCGTGCAGCACGTCGGGCTGGATCGTCCGCACCAGTCGCCGCACCGTCCTGCTCCAGGTCAGATAGCGCAGCTTGCGGGTGTTGGCCTGGCGGGTCAGGTCGTAGAAGTGGATATCTGGCGGCGGCGCGGCCGCGGGCGGCTTGTCGCCGATCAGATGCACGTCATGCCCGCGGCCCGCGAAATAGCGCACCCAGCGCTGGGCGTGGATGCTGTTGGGGTTGGCGATGAAGCAGAGGCGCATAGGTCAAAAGGACTTCGGAAGTGGCCGATTCGCGTGCAGGGCAGAACTCGAAGCTGTCAAGCTTGGTTCTCAAGACGTCCGGCCACATCCGAAGTCTTGGGCTTGCGTTGTTGAAGGGCCCACAGCGAGTTCTTGAGCAGCGCCGTGCGCGGCACGTCGGGCTTGGTTGCCAACTGCCAGGTGTAGTCCGCCGCGCCGCGGTAGTTTTTCTCGATCAGCAGCGCGTTGATCGTCTTGAAATGCCAGCGGGCCAGGCTCTGTTCGATCCTCGGTTTGAAGGACGAATCGAGGTTGTGATAGAACAGTTCCAGGATCAGCAGGATCTGCCGGCGCCGCGCGGACGATGCCTGGGGCGACCAGACGCCGCCAGCGTGAATCCGATAGACGGCCATCAGCTCATCGATGTAGCCGATGGCGCCGTGGTGGGCGTTGAGCACGTGCAGCGGCCAGTCGCCGGCCGGCGCGGTCAGATACCAGTCCGGGAAGCTGGTGAACAAGCGGTTGCGGAACAGCACCGAGCAGGTCGGGATGATGTTCTGTTCCAGCAGATCCTCCAGCGTGTAGCGCGCACGTGTGGCCCGCACCAGCTTGGGGGCCTGCGCGCCGCTCTCGTCGCGCGCCTCGACCGCGTGAAAACAGATCGCGTGGTCAGGGTGGGCGTCCAGGAAATCGACCTGGCGTTGCAGCTTGAGCGGCGATGTCCAGTAATCGTCCCCTTCGAGGATGGCAATGTAGTCGCCCTGGCAGCGGCTGAAGGCTTCCAGAAAGTTCTGGCGCCGGCCCACATTGCGCTCTCGCAGAATCGGCTTGATTCGATCGGGATAGCGCCGCTGATACTCCTGCACGATCGGGCGCGTGCCGTCGGTGGAGCAGTCCTCGCCGATGATTTGTTCCCATGAGAAGTCCGTCTGCTGGGCCAGAACGCTGTCCATAGCCTGGGCAATGTAGCGCTCGTGGTTGTAGGTGGTGGTCAGCACGCTGACTTTGACGGTCATGGCGAGCTCCGCCCAGGCGCCGCCAGCGCCGCGCGGATATCGGGCCCATGCTCGACGGCAAACGCGATGATCTGGCAGACCCGGCTGATCTCCTTCGGGTTGATGGCCGTGCCGGTGGGCAGGATCATGACCCGCTGCACCAGCTCTTCGGTGACGGGCAGCAGCAGGCCGGCGTGGGGGAAGTAGGAGCGGTACGGCTCCATGCGGTGACAGGCCGGGTAGAAATAGCGCCGGACGCGCACCTTTTCGGCGTGCAGCAGCCGCACCAGATCGTCCCGGCTGATGCCGGCCGTCTGCGCATCGATCTCGGCCACGATGTATTGGTAGTTGTTGTGCTCCTGCTCGTCGAAGCGCAGCAGGCGCACACCGGGCACATCCGCCAGTTGCTGATGGTAGTGTTGATAGTTGCGCCGATTGACCGCGATGAACTCCTCCAGGCTCTCCAGCCCGGTCAGGCCCATCGCGGCTGAGACCTCGCTCATCTTACCGTTGGTGCCGATGTAGATGACATTGTCCAGCCCGGCAAAGCCGAAGTTGTGCATCAGGCGAATCTTGGCGGCCAGCGCGTCATCGTTGGTGGTCACCGCGCCCCCTTCGAAGGTGTTGAAGAACTTGGTGGCGTGGAAGCTGAACACCTCGGCGTCGCCGAAATTGCCGATCATGCGGCCGCCGTAGGAGCAGCCAAAGGCGTGGGCCGCATCGAACATCAGCCGCAGATTGTGGCGGCGCGCGATAGCGGTCAGCGCGTCCACGTCACAGGCCTGGCCCCAGACATGCACCGCGGCGATGCCGCTGGTGCGCGGCGTGATCAACGCCTCGATTCGTTGCGGATCCAGGTTGTGAGTTCGCGGATCCACATCGCAGAACACCGGCGTGATCTCCTGCCATTGCAGCGCGTGAGCCGTGGCCACGAAGGTGAAGGCAGGGACGATGACCTCGTCGCTCAAACCGAGGGCGCGCGCGGCGATCTCCAGCGCCACTGTGCCGTTGCACATGGCGATGCAGTGCTTGACGCCCAGATAGGCGGCCAGCCGCTGCTCCAGCTCGGCCACGTAGACGCCGTGGTTGGTCAGCCAGCGCCGGTCCAGCATGTCATTGATGCGCGCCAGCAGGCGGTCCCGGTCGCCGATGTTGGGCCGGCCTACGTGCAAGGTCTCTGTGAAGGCGGCTGGTCCGCCGAACAAGGCCAATTCTTCAAGCTTGTTTTTCACGTCTGTGTCTGGTTGCTTTCTGCTGAAAAGGGCGTCCATCGCCGTGATCCTGAGAGGAAACAGAGGTTGAAACCTCTGGCTGAAGGCGCCAAGCGGCCCTTCGGCTTCGCTCAGGGCAGGCTCTCAGCCGCTGGATCCCAGGCCCTGAGGGGCCTTCGTGCGGTCAGCCGGTGGGTTCCAGCCACCGAGTCTCTCTGCTGGAGCGACAAATGACCAGGGGCCGCCGATAGAACTCGCCCTTGAACTGCTCCAGATGATAGGCCTGGAGCGCCTCTTGCAGGGCTGCGCTCTCCTGGAGCGCGCGAGGCGGCAGATCGATCAAGCTGGCGGGCAGGTTCTGGTAGACGATCTCGCCGCTGGCCGCGCGCGTGGCAAAGGCCAGCCGTTCGATCTGCCAGCCTGCCCGCGGCAACAGCCCGTGCAGCCAGGCCACCATCGCGCGCTGGTCGTGGGGATCGACGATGGGCTGGCTCTTGTCGCCGCCCCAGTTGTAGCCGATCTGGAACACCAGCCGCGAGCCCTTGCCGGCCAGCTGGCGCAGATAGGCTGCGGCGTACTGCTCCATCTCTTGCGGCCCGCTCACCAGCCCTGCATCGAAGTCGTGGCCGGCATGGTGCAACACATTGAGATGAATCAAAAGATCGAAGACCGGCAGATCGTCCATCGCTGCCAGATCCACCGCCCGATCCTCCACCGCGACGTTGCTCAGATCGAAGGCGTCGGCCACCAGACGGATGAAATCGACATGGTTGGGGTGGCTTTCATAGGCCACGAAGCGGCATTCCGGGTGGCTGTGCGCCAGGGAATGCACGAAGAAACCGGTGTTGGCGCCGATGTCCGCCACGGTTTGGCCCGGTTGCAGCTTCAGCTCATGAAGCAAGTAGGCGTAGCGCGCCGTGTCGCCGCGCCAGCTCTCGTCGATGGATTCCTGATAGCCCAGGGCATCTCGCACGAAGGTGGGCACATTTTGATAGTTGGCGTGTTTCGAGTTGTCGCCATAGAGCTGACGCAGTTGCTGTTGCAGAAGGTTCATGGATTGTGGTCATCCAGCGGGCCGCGCGTCCACCGGCGGCGCGCGGCTCGCTTCAGTTCGTGGAAAAAGAGCGCCGCTGTGTCGGGTCGGGCATAGACGTCGCTGCGCAACTGGCGGGCAATGCAGAGCGCCCGTCGTTGTTGCGGCGCGCCGTCGTGCCAGCGCAGCGCCCGCCCGGTCGCCCAGGCCTCGGCCATGCCGCCCAGCCATAGATAGCCGGCCTGTGGACGCGCCGGCGCTGGATAGGCGGCCGGCGCCAGGTCAAGCTGATCGTCGATGAATGCATCGAGCAGTGGACTGCCCGCGTTGAGCAGAAGCTGAAAGGGCCCCCAAAACCTGGGGTTGAGCTCGATGAAGACGTCGTCCTCGCCTTGGCGGATGATTTCGATCATGGCCAGACCCCAAAAGCCCAGGCCGTGCAGAATCTCCACGAAGCGGGCCGCGATGGGCTGGCTGTGAATCTGCGCCGAGCGGGCCAGCACGATGGACTTGCCGCCAGGCTGCTGCGCCAGGTTCTGTTGCGACCAGGCAGTCACCGCACCGCGGCGGGACAGGTAGTAAAGCAGATAGTAGCTGGGCCCGACAACGTACTCCTCGAAGTAGAAATCGTCGCTGGTCTCGTTGCTATGAAAGGCGGCCAGATCAGTCGCGTCGAAAATCAGGTGCGGATAGAGCGATCGCTGGTCTGCCGTGATGTTGTACCGCGGCTTGGCTACAAAGGGAAATTTCGGACTCGCCTCTAACGCGATCGGGCGGGGGATGGCGATGCCCTGGCGCTGGCAGATGCGCGAAAACGAATGCTTGTCCGACACGCTGCGGTACAGGTCGCGGTCTACCAGCGGAAGGATGCAGCCGCGGCTGGCAAAGAACTCCCGGTTCTCCAGCAGAAACAGATCGAGAAATTCGGAGGTCGGGCAGACGATGAACTGCTGGGCGCCGGTCGTGCGGCGAGCCTGGTGAAGGCAGCGATCCAGATCGGCGAAGTCCAGTTGGTTCAGCGCGCGCACGGCCACCACGTTGCGCCGGTAGCGTGTCCGCAGGATCGGATCCTCCTCTGTGCGCGCCACGATGACGATGGCCAGATGCCGCGCAGCCAAGGCGCGGCAGAAGGCGACCACCGCCCGCGTGTTGGAGCCGCTGAAGATCAGAAAGACCCTGGCCGCGTCGGAATCGGCGCGGGAACAGATCGCAGTTGGCTGGTTGAGCATCGCGGGGCGCTAGGTCTCCGGCGCTGCGCCGGGATTCTCGGAGTTGTCCGGGGCGGCTGGGGGCGCCGTCGCCGGGCGTAGCGCTCTGAGCGATTGCCGCAGCGTTTTCAACAATGCGCGCTCGAATGCCAGCAACAGACCGCCGTAGCAGGCCGAGAAAAGGGCGATTTTGACCGCAGCGCTCCACCAATCGGAGCTGGGAGTGGGGTAGGCGACCGTCAACGTGCCTGCGGTGACCAGCAGCCCGACTGCCAGGGCGAGACCTGGAATGCTGAAGATCCTGCGCGCCGAGAAGTCCACGTAGCGTCGCGCCAGCCCCATCAGGATGGCAATGCCCAGCACCACCATGACATCTACCGCCAAGGCGACGCCAGCGATGCCGAAACGTGGCCCAAGCAGGAAGAGGCCCGCGGCCAGGACGGCGAGCTGGCCCAGCCTGACGCGCACCACCAGCTCTGGCCGGCCCATGGCGATGAACAGATCGCTGACCGTCATCTTGATCGGATCCAGCAGGGTGAAGATCAGCATCAACCGAAAGGCCTCCAGCATCGGCATCCACTTCTCGCCCAGGAAGATGCGGATAAACTCCGGCGCAATCAATGCCAGGACGCCGGCCAGAAAGAAGCCGGACCGCACCAGGATGGCGTTGGTGCGAAAAAAGGCCTGCGAAAGCCGCAGGCGTTTACTTTTCAGCTCGGCATAGGCGCCACCGGCCACCTGATTGACCGGCGCGGCCAGAATCTTGCGCGGGTAGGTGGCGAAGGTGTAGGCCCTGGAGTAGAAGCCCAGCGCCTGGTTGCCCAGATAGCGCTGCGTCCACAGATCGTCGACGCGATCCAGCGCCATCAGCAGCAGGCCGGCCACCATGTTACGGCTGCCGAAGCGCAGGTAGTAGCGCACCCGGGCCGTTTGCCAGGCCAGGCGCAGCCGCCAGACCGGCCGGTAGATCATAAGGCCGGCGATGCCCAGCAGCATGGAGACGATGTCGGTGGCCAGCAGCGCCCATAGCCCCGCGCCCAGCAGCGCCAGCCCGATGGACGCCACCGTGGTGCTGATCGCGTCAAGAAACTGGAGGATCGCCAGCCGGCGATGCACCACCCGGCGGATCAGAATCAGCCGCGAGGTCTGGGTCAACTCGTCGCCTACCTGGGTCAGAGTCAGCACAATCAGCGCTGTTTGACGCCCGCCAGCGGTGAATTGAAGGGCAAAGGCGACCATGGCCGCGGCCCAGGCCAGCGTGAAGAGTAGCTTGAGGGTGAAATGCACCGCCGCGGCCGGCGCTTCGTCCTGGGTCTCGGGGGCGCGATGCAGAAAAGCTCCCCCCATGCCGAAGGAGGCAAACACAGCGGTCAGGGTCACCAGCGCGCCGGCGCCCACGTAGACGCCGAAGGTCTCCACCGGCAGCAGGCGCGCCAGCAGCACCGAGCGCACAAAGAGCACCACCATGCCGCTCATGCTGCCGGCTACGTTCCACCCCACGGACGACACGCTGCGCCGGGCCAGGTCTTTGTTCATACAGCATTGCAGGTCACGCTACAAACGTAACCCGTCACCGATCACCGATCACCGCCAAAACCCGCGGCAGCAGCTCGCCGGCTGGCCCGCTCAGATGCACGTGCGCGATGTCGCTCAGCTCGCTTTTCTCCGGGTTGACCTCGATGATGCGTGCCCGCGACTTCCATGCCTGATAGGGCAGGCTGGCGGCTGGCTGCACCACGCCGCTGGTGCCGACGATCAGCATCACGTCGCAGGCCTCGCTGTCGGCCGCGGCCTGCTGAAGCACGCGGTAGTCCAGGTTTTCGCCGAACCAGACCACATCGGGCCGTACTTTGGCCTTGCACCCGGGATGCGGGCAGAGCGGCGGCGCGCTGGCTTGTCCCGCCAGGTCAGCCATGGTCAGGTTGCCATGGCCGCGCAGGCACTTGAAACGGCGGATGTTGCCGTGCAGTTCCAGCACGCGGCGGCTGCCCGCCTGCCCATGCAGGCCATCCACGTTCTGGGTGATCACCTCGACATCAGGCAGGCGCTGCTCCAGCGCGGCGATGGCGCGGTGGCCGGCGTTGGGCTGGGCTTGCTCCACCAGCCTCAGGCGGAACTGGTACCAGTCCCAGACCAGGGTGGGGTTGGCCAGGAAGCCCTGCAACGTGGCCAGCCGCTGCGGGTCGTGCTGCGCCCACAGCCCTTGCTGCGCCTCGCGAAAGGTGGGGATGCCGCTCTCCTTGCTGATTCCCGCGCCGGTCAGGATGACCAGCCGGCGCGCGTGGGCGAGGATGTCGGCGGCTTGTTGGACTAGATTTTGCATGGACATGACTCGAATTGGGTCACCAAAGCGCTAACCGCCGGGTTGAGCAAAGAATTCTGGAGATCATCTATCACCATCTCCATGTCACTACAGCCCGGCACAACACTTGCGTAAATCTAGATTGACACTGACAAGGTTCTCGATTACACTCGTGCCGGAAGTTCTCCTTGGAGGTACAGACTCGTCATGGCATATCTCACTTACTATTCTCTCATAATTGAGTCGCAAACGCCAACCCAACACATGGAGGCTGTTGCAGTACTTCGCAAGTTAAGCGACGATGCGTCCTACGCTCTGTTTGCAACAGGTGATCCCAAAAGGTGGTGGGCATGGTATGACCATGAAGATGACATGCGTCAATTGAGCAACAGATTTCCTGACATGCTCTTTACGTTATCGGGGAATGGAGAGCAGCATGACGACATATGGGTGAAATACTTCAAGGCAGGTCGGATGCAAGCGTCGTATGCCACAATTGTATTGGATCCTTTTGATGAAACCAAACTTTCATGAGTAAGGCCATCAAGCATATAGACGCTGAGTCCATGTTGGGCAATGTCACTATCTCAGATTCTCTCCTGTGAGAATCTTCTCTCCAGGAGTGGCAACATCGATATAAATGTGCGAGAGATGATATTGCAAATACACGGGGTTAAGTCCATGATTCTGCTTCACCAATAATATGTCTTTTTGGTTCGCTTCGTGCCGGATAGTGGACAGGATATGCAGCGAATAAGGCTCAATGGCCATAATGCCCAAATCCATCATGCAGTGATGGTTTGGGCATAGCGCGAGGATGTTGCTTGCGTGGTCCGGTCCCCCGTAGCGTATTGCTAACGGTTGAAGATGATGGGCTTCGCAGTACCAAGGGTTCCTGAGTTTTGGTGAGAAAGCGGTCCAGTCGCACACCTGGCACCGGTAATCATAGATCTGCTTCACGTACCGGCTCTCTCTCGTGTCGCGTATCGCCCGCACGACTTGTACTGTTTCGCGACCTACCGGAGGGAGGGTGTCGGGAATGGCAACTGCTTCATCTGCAAAGGTTTCAGCAATTTCAGGGTTGTTCCAAAGCTGTTCGAAGCGATCCATTTGACTGGTGGCGTCTACATGATTAGCAATGTGTGTGACGCCAAAATGAGCTCGCCCCGCTTCATATCGGATGTACAAATCCCACCGACCATCCCGACGGTTGGGCGGCATCCCCGAAACTAATGCTTCGACTTCACCGAAAGGGATGAAGAAGCGATTTTGGCCGCCGCACACTAGAACAATCCAAGCATGATCCTTTGGCCATTCTCGCAAACGCTGGTATTTAGTCTTTGCCAGTGAAAACCAGTAGTAGCCTTTGTTAGTGTAATATGCCTGTGAACTATAGGCTGCGAGTAGCATTTCGCGACCATCTACAACAAAGAGATTCTCGGTGAGCTCATTAACCTCTCCGAAGCGTTCCAGCGATGATACCAGTGCTTGAAAAGCAGCGGCGCTTTCTGGTGTTCTGCCAGATCTTCTCGATGTCATGGTTGAGACCTCGGACAGGCTTTAGGCCGGTAATCGTTCGTCGCGTATCATCGCCCGGCTGATCGCGTTATGGCGCTGGATCAACGGCAGCAGCTCGATGTCCACGATCTGCCCCTCCTGCACCCGCACGCGGCCGTTGACTACGCTCAGATCTACGTTGACCGGCGTGCAGAAGACCAGCGCGGCCAGCGGATCGTGCAGCGCGCCGGCGAAGTCCAGCCGCTCCAGCCGGTAGCCGATGAAGTCGGCCGCCATGCCGGGGGCCAGCGCGCCGATGTCGTCGCGCCCCAGCACGGCCGCGCCGCCCAGCGTGGCCAGCTCCAGCGCTTGCTGCGCGCCCATGATCGTCGGGTCAGGTCTCGCCACGCCTCCGGCTACTCGACCGCCGACCCGTTGCAGCAGCATGGCCTGCCGCGCCTCGGCCAGCATGTGGCTCGAATCGTTGCTGGCTGAGCCGTCCACGCCCAGGCCCACCGGCACGCCGCTCTGCCGCCAGGCCACCACCGGCGCGATGCCGCTGGCCAGGCGCATGTTGCTGCTGGGGCAGTGGGCCACCCCGGTGCCGGTGCGGGCAAAGAGGCTGATCTCCGCATCGCTCATGTGGACGCAATGCGCATGCCAGACGTCGTCGCCGGTCCAGCCCAGCGACTCGACGTAGGCCACCGGGCGGTGGCCGAAGGTCTCCAGGCAGAACTGCTCCTCGTCCAGCGTCTCGGCCAGGTGGGTATGCAGGCGGACGCCGTATGAGCGGGCCAGGGCCGCGCTCTCGCGCATCAGGTCGGCGGTGACGCTGAAGGGGCTGCATGGCGCCAGCGCCACCCGCACCATGCCGTAGCGCTCGGCCTGATGGAAGGTCTCGATGGCTCGCCGACAGTCGGCCAGGATCGCGTCCTCCCCCTCCACCACGCTGTCCGGCGGCAGGCCGCCTTGGCTTTCGCCCAGGCTCATGGAGCCGCGCGTGGCGTGGAAGCGGATGCCGAGCTCCTGGGCCGCCCGAATCTCGTCGTCGATGCGGCTGCCGTTGGGATAGAGATAGAGATGGTCGCTGGAGGTGGTGCAGCCGCTGAGCAACAGCTCCGCCAGTCCCACCTTGGCCGACACATAGACCGCCTCGCCGTTCATGCGCGCCCAGATGGGATAGAGCGTGCGCAGCCAGCCGAACAGGCCATCGTCCTGCGCCAGGCAGCGGGTCAGGGTCTGGTAGAGGTGGTGATGGGTGTTGACCAGGCCGGGCAGGATGGCCATGCCGCGGGCGTCGATGATCCGGTCGGCGCTGGCTGGCAGCTCAGCCGTTGGCCCTACCTGTTCGATGATGTTGTCGCGCACGAACAGCCCGCCACCGGCGATCCTGCGGCGCGCACCGTCCATGGTGACCAACAAATCAGCGTTTTTGAGCAAAAGGGTGGGCATGGGTGATCTCCGTGGTGGTGAGTGCTCGGCCATAGCGCTGAGATATCATCTCAATAAGATTGGGAAGACTTCCGAAGTCTTATGGACTGTGAGCCCGTTTTGAACAAACCTGCGCAGACTTCGGAAGTCTCGACCTCGGTTTATTGAGATAACACGCGCTGAGCGCCTGAAGGGCAGTATACCAGAGCAGCCCGGCAGATGCAATCTGCCAGGTTGCACGGTTGACAACCATCCCCGAATCGTCTAGACTAGGGGCAACGAACCCGTCACCAAGCGAAGGAGCACCCCAATGACCACCTACGGCGATCTGAACATCATCCCGCGCACCTTGCTCGGCCCTGGCCCCAGCGATGTGCATCCGCGCGTCCTGCAAACGCTGGGCTACCCGCCTGTCGGCCATCTGGACCCGCAGTTCCTCGATTTGATGAACGAGGTGCAGGATCTGCTGCGTTTTGTCTTTCAAACTGAGAACGCATTGACCTTGCCTGTTTCCGGCACGGGCACGGCCGGCATGGAGGCCGCTTTTGCCAACTTCGTCGAGCCCGGTGACTCAGTGCTGATCGGTGTCAGCGGCTACTTCAGCGAGCGCATGGTGGACATGGCCGGCCGCTACGGCGCCCATGTGCGCCGGCTGGACCGCCCCTGGGGCGAAGTCTTCACGGCCGACGAGATCGAGGATGCGCTCCGGACTCAGCCAGCCAAGCTGGTGGCGCTGGTGCATGCCGAGACCTCCACTGGCGCGCTGCAGCCGCTGGCCGACATCGCGTCGGTCGTTCATCGCCACGGCGGCCTGCTGCTGGCCGACTGCGTCACCTCGCTGGGCGGGCTGCCGGTGCAGATCGACGCCTGGGACGTGGATATCGCCTACAGCGGCACGCAGAAGTGCATCGGCGCGCCGCCCGGCCTGGCTCCGATCACCGTTGGCCCGCGCGCCAGCGAGGCCCTGAGCCAGCGCAAGAGCAAGGTTTCCAACTGGTACCTGGACCTGACCACCCTGGCGCAGTACTGGGGGCCAGCCCGCGCCTACCATCACACCGCGCCCATCAACATGAACTACGCCCTGCGCGAGGCGCTGCGCATGATCCAGGAGGAGGGGCTGGAGGCCCGTTTCGCCCGTCACCGCGCCCATGCCGAGCTGTTCTGGGCCGGGCTGGAGGAGATGGACCTCGGTCTGCACGTCGCTCGGCAGCATCGTCTGCCCACGCTGACCACTGTGCGCGTGCCGGCGGGCGTGGATGAGCTGGCCGTGCGCAAGCTGCTGTTGGAGCGCTACAATGTCGAGATCGGCGGCGGGTTGGGCGCGCTCAAGGGCCAGGTCTGGCGTGTCGGCCTGATGGGCTATTCCTCCCAGCCGCGGAACGTGCTGCTGCTGCTGGCTGCGCTGCGCGAGATTCTGGGGCGCTGAACGTCACCCTTGTGCCTGGTGCAGCGCTGGCGTCAAGCCCCGCGCCATGTTGATCATGGTCAGCCGCAGGCTCAGCTCGCTCATCAGAAGCAGCAGCGGATGGCTGGCTGGGTCATCCTCTACAGTCTGAGCGGCGGCCAGAGCCAGATCGGCATGGCGCGCGTCGCCGGCCAAGGTGAACCATTCGACCATAGTCTCCAGGTTGGCCCGCAGCGCCGCCGGCACGAGATCGCCGTTGTTCATGGCTTCTTGCAGCGTCGCGGCGATCATCTGGGTGAAGGCTTCATGGGTGGGCGCTTCCGAGCCGGTCAACACCTGTTCGGCGCAGCTAACGACGGCGCGCGACTGTAGGAACCAGGCGCCCATTGCAGCATGTTGCATCAACAGGACGGTGTCTTGTCGGGTCGCCGCAGCTTCTTCAGGCAGCGGATCGGCCGGCGTCGGCAGCGTCCAACGCCACAGGAGGGGGCCCAGCAAGCGATAGGGCAAGGGCGTGGGCTGTTCGGCCGCCCAGGTGTGGGGCAACGTGGCCAGCAGACGCCGCCGCCCATAGTCGCATCCGGCCTCCAGCAGCAGCGGTTGGTTCGCGCCTCCCTGCAACAGCGCTCCCAGCGGTTGCTGCTGAGGCAGGTGGCTGGCCTCAACCTGGCGCTGGCCGGCCGCGGCGATCAACCCTCGCTGTTGGTTGATCAAGATCTCCAGCATGGTGTCGCCGGCCTCGCCAGTTCCAGGCAGGAAGAACCACAGCATCTGGTGGCCGTCGCCGCTGATCGCGCTGGCCAGACAGCGCGCTCCATCGGGCGGCGGCAGCAGGGGGGGCACAGTGACCCCGCGCAGCCGCAGCTTCTGCAGCGAGCGTTCCGCCTGCCGGCGCAGCTCGGGCGGCAGGCTGGGCAAAACGCCTTGCAACGCGGCTGCGGCGCTGGTGTCGGCGACCATGCCCAGCGTTTGCAACGCCTCCAGCGCCACCGGCTGGTTCGACTCCTGCGCAAACATGCTGAGCAACTCCACGCCCTGGGCGTCCTCCAGCAGACGGGCGGCCTTGACCATGGTCATCTGCACATCGGCCGGTTCCTGGTCGAGCTGACCGAAATATTCGACCAGCACCATGCTGTCGTTGTGACTCTCGGCCAGCACATCTTGCAGCGAGCGGAGCGCCAGTTGCTCCGGCGCGGCCATGCCCGCGTACATGGCGTTGTCAGGGGCCACGTCCAGAAAGCGCTCAAGGATCGTGATCGCGGTCAGCCGCGCTTGGTCTGAAAGCGCGCGGTTGTGGGCGGCCGCGCTCAAGGCCGCGACCACGGCGCTCTTGTCCAGCCGCTTGGCCAGGTGGCCCAGGCCGCCGCGCAGTTGTGAGTTGCCGGTGTCCAGCGCGGCCAGCAGGGCGGGCAGCGCCTTGTCGCCATAGCGCTGGGCAATGTCGCTGGCGCGCTGGCGCAGGTCCCAGTCGCCTTTGGTCTCGCCCAGGCTGCGCACGGCCGCGTCCATCTCCAGCCGATTCTGGAAGGTGGTGATGATCTTGGGGGATTGGTCGCTCATGGCGCGATTATACCCGAAGCTGGCTGGCTGGCTAAACTCGGTCCTTCACGATTGTTGTCTCACGAAAAGGCGCCAAGATCGCAAAGGGCGGAGATTCTTGGCATTCCTGGCGGCATTGCGTGAGAATCGTGGACTGCTGAAACTGGCGCAGATCGGCTGCGCCAGGAAGGCAGTTTGCGCAATAGTCCCAAAAATGCTACACTAAACCGGTTGATTGCGCAGACCGCTGGATCGAAATCAACCGCGTGTCAGAGGCGGCGTTGAGCCGGCTCGTGGAATCGGCGCCAGTTTTTCAGGTCGGAGTATTGAGCATGGCGGCACAGGCCCTTTATCGCCGTTGGCGTTCGCAGACATTCGATGAGGTGGTGGGACAGGAGCACGTCACTCAGACGTTGCGCAACGCGCTGCGCGACAGCCGCATGACCCATGCCTATCTGTTCACAGGGCCGCGGGGCACAGGCAAGACCAGCACAGCCCGGCTGCTGGCCAAAGCGGTCAACTGCGAGAACCCGGATGTCAGCCAACGCCCCTGCAATGCCTGCGCGATCTGTCAGGCCATCACCAGCGGCGCGCTGCTAGACCTGATCGAGATCGACGCGGCCTCCAACCGCGGCATCGACGAGATTCGTGATCTGCGGGACAAGGTGCATTTTTCCCCCAGCCAGGCGCGCTTCAAGGTCTATGTGATCGACGAAGTACACATGCTGACGCCGGAGGCTTTCAACGCGCTGCTCAAGACGCTGGAGGAGCCGCCGCCCCATGTGATCTTCGTCTTGGCTACCACCGAGCCGCACAAGATCCCCGACACCGTGCTCTCCCGTTGCCAGCGCTTCGATTTTCGCCGCATTCCCACCCACAAGATCGTGGAGCGGCTGCGCTTTATTCTGGAGCAGGAGGGCCGCGCGGCCGAGCCTGGCGCGCTGGAGATGATCGCCCGCAGCGCAGAAGGGGGCATGCGCGACGCGATCAGCCTCACCGATCAACTGCTCTCCTACGGCGGCGATGTAATCACCGAGCAGCAGGTGCAGGCTGTGCGCGGCGCTATCTCCGGCCAGGCGATTAGCCAAATGGTCGACTATCTGGCGAATGGCGATGTGGCCAGTGGGCTGGGGTTGATCAATCGGCTGGCTGAGGAGGGCGTTGACCTGCGCCAGTTCGCCTTGCAGTTGGTGGCCCATCTGCGCACGGTGCTGGTGAGCCGCGTCGGCGGCCAACAGGCGCGGGCGATTCTGGTCGATCTGTCGGAAGATCAGTTGTCGGCCGTGCAGGCGCAGGCCAAACAGATCGATGCGGCCGGTTTGACCGGCGCGCTGCGCCTGCTGAATCAAGCTAGCCAGGAGATGCGCGAGGCGGCTCAGCCTCAGTTGGCGCT
>JAJTXO010000210.1 GCA_021463315.1 Caldilineales bacterium
CGCGCTGGCGCCGGTGGTTTCCACGCCGATCTGCACCGTGGCCACGTCCGGCTCGACCGCCACCGTGCCCTCGCCGACCACGGTGATGGTGCGCGGCAGGGTGGTGGTGGGCGCGGCCGGCTGTTCCTGGGCCGCGACCCTGCTCCCAGGCCCCACGGCGAAGATGCCCAGGGCCACAACTGCCAGCGCCACAACCAGCGCGCCGGCGACAAACTGTGAGCGTTTGATCGTCATTTTTCAATCCTCCATAGCGAACGTCCAATGTTCGTCTCGCAGCGATGCGGCGCCGTTTTGACCGCCGCGACTGTAGCACGAGGTGGGCGGTAGATCTGTTCAGAAGTCAGATGGCCTGCGCCAACACCTCCACCACATGGTAGGCCCGCCGGCCGGTGACGTGCTCGATCTGCTGGCGACAGCTCGCGCCGTCGGCGCAGATCAACGCCTCAGGCGCGGCCTGGATGGCTGGCGCCAGCCGGTCGCGCGCGACGGCCATGGACACCTCGTAGTGATCGGCGGTGTAGCCGAACGCGCCGGCCATGCCGCAGCAGCCGGCGTCGATCAGATTGGCCTGCTGGCCAGGTATAGCCTGCAGCGCGGCCAGCGAGCCAGCCGTCCCCACCGTGGCCTTCTGGTGACAGTGGCCGTGGAAGAGGACCGGCTGGGGCAGCGCGTGCAGCGGCGGCGCCAGCCCAGCGTTGAACTGCTGCGCCAGCCAATCGTCGATCAGATGGACATGTGCGGCCACCAGGGCCACGCGCGCATCGCCCGGCAGCAGATCGTGATACTCATCGTGGAACGCGGCCGCGCAGCTTGGCTCGCAGATCAGGATGGGCAGCCCTTGCTCGGCCAAGGGGGTGAGCAGTTCCACAGTGCGCGCGGCCTGGCGGCGGGCGTCCTCCAGCAGTCCTTGGCTGAGCATAGGCCGGCCGCAGCAGACGCGCGGCGCGAGCTGCACCTGGAAGCCGGCCGCCTCCAGCACCTGGACGGCCGCGATGCCGATCTGAGGGTAGTTGTAGGTGGTGAAGGTGTCGGGGAAGAGGACAACTGGAGGATGGTTAACGGTGACTGGTGAACGGGTAATGGGCAATGAGGGGCTGCGAGCGGCGAACCAGGCGGTGAAGGTGGGGTGGGCGATGGGCGGGAGGGAGCGGGCGGGGTGCAGATTGACCACCTTGCCCAGCAGGGCGCGGGCAGAGCGGGTGCGCAGGACGGCGTTGGCCAGGGGCGCGACGGGCGCGGCCAGCCGGTTGATGGTATGGATGTGGCCGAAGAGGCGCGCGGCCAGCGGCGTCCCCTCCACCGCGTGGCGCTGCGCCAGCACCTCGGCCTTGATCTTGGCCATGTCCACCACCGAGGGGCATTCGACTTTGCACGCTTTGCAGCTCAGGCAGAGGTCCAGCGCCGCGTAGACATCGGCCCAGGCAGGGCCGGCCAGGAGGCCGGCCCGATCAATAGTAGCGGCCTGGGCGGGATCGATCAGGAACTGGCCGGAGAGGGCCGCGCGCAGCAGATTGGCCCGGCCGCGGGTGCTGTGCTCCTCCTCGGCCGTGGCCTGAAACGAAGGACACATCGCACCGCTGGCCTTGCGGCAGTCGCCCGATCCGTTGCACATCTCCACCGCCCGCGCCAGCCCGCCATCGGCCGACCAATCGAAAAATGGCCGTAGCTCCACCGTCTGGTAGGATGGCCCATAGCGCAACAACCCCGGATCAGTCACATGCCCCTCCCCCTGCTCCCCCTGTTCCCCCATCCCCCTCGCCTCCGCCAGCGCCGCTTCCGTCACCTTCTTGCCTGGATTGAACAGGTTGGCCGGATCGAAGGCCAGCTTGGTCTCGGCGAAGGCGCGTGTCACCTCCTCGCCGAAAAGCTGGCGGTTGAGATGGGTCAGCTTGAGACCATCGCCATGCTCGCCGCTGAGCACCCCGCCCAGCGGCCGGATCAGCGCCAGCAGTTCCGCCTGCATGGCGTCCATCACCGCGATGTCCGCGGCGCTCTTGAGGTTGAGCAGGGGGCGAATGTGCAGGCAGCCGGCGCTGGCGTGGGCGTAGTAGGCGGCCTCCTTGCCGTGTTCAGCCATCATGCGCTGCACGCTGCGCACGTAGGTGGGCAGATGCTCCACCGGCACAGCCACATCCTCCATGAAGCCGGCCGGTTTGACATCGCCGCGCCGGCCCAGCAGCAGAGTCAGCCCCGCCTTGCGCACCGCCCAGGCGTTGGCCTGGCCAACCGGGTCCAGCAGCGGCGTGACCGCGCCGCGCTGGCCGTGGGCGACCAGGCAGCGGCGCAGGTCATCCAGCCTGGCGCGCCCCTCGGCCTCGCTGGCCACATAGAACTCCACCGCCAACACACAGGCCGGGTCGCCCTGAACGAAGGTCAGGCGCTGGCTGTAGGCGGCGTGCTGGCGGCACAGATCCAGCAGCAGCTTATCCAGCAGCTCTACAGCCGAGGGCCGCAGCTCCAGCAGCGCGGGGACGGCCTCGGCCGCGGCCGCCAGCTCGTCGAAATGGACGATGGCCAGCGCGGTGCGAGCCGGCCGCGGCACAGCCCGCAGCGTGATCTCGGCCATGAAAGCCAGCGTACCCTCGGAGCCGGCGATGAGCTGGGCCGGGTTGGCGCGATCCAGGTTGTAGCCGCTGGCGCGGCGCCAGTGGTGGGGGAAGTCGCGGCGAATGGCAGGGCCGTAGCGCTCCAGAATCCCATGCAGGGCAGCCGCCAGCGGCGCGGCGCCGACCGGCGGCCGGTCGAAGAAGTGCTCGTCGAAGCGCACGGCGCGCCCATCGGCCAGCACTGCGTCCACGGCCAGCACGCTGTCGGCCATCATGCCGTAGAGGATGGAGTGCGCGCCCGTGCCGTTGTTGCCCACCGTGCCCCCCACCGTGGCCCGGTTGCCGCTGGCCGGGTCAGGGCCCAGCATCAAGCCATGCAGCCGCAGGGCCGCGTTGACCTGGTCCAGCACCGCTCCCGGCTGGCAGCGCACCCACTGCTCCTCGGCGTTGATCTCCATGAGCTGGTTCAGGTGACGGGTGGTATCGATCACCACAGCGTGGCCCACGGTCTGGCCGGCCAGGCTGGTGGCCGCGCCCCTGGGCAGCACCGGCGCGCCCTGCTGCGCGCAGACCGCGATGGTCGCGATCACCTCCTCCACGCTGCGCGGGATCACCACGCCAAGCGGTTCGATCTGGTAGATGCTGGCGTCGGTGCTGTAGAGCACACGGTGCGCGCGGTCGAAACGCACGTCGTCCACGCCCGCGCGGCGCAGGTCATCGGCCAGGGAGGGGAGAGGCATGGGGGACTCCGGAGAATGATGAATGATGAATGATGAATGATGAATGATGAATGATGAATGATGAGCGGGGAACGATGACGGTTAACGATCAAGCGGTTGCAGATAGGTGTCCACGAAGCTGGCAGCGGTCATGCAGTCGAAGGCCCCGGTCTGACGGGCCAGCGCCTGCACCAGCTCGTGGTTGGCTGAGACGAAGCAGTCAGCGCGGCCGCGTAAGGCAGTCAGATACACAGTGATGTCCTCACGGGGGATTGATCCTTCGGCGGCAACGCGACTGACCTCCAGATCGTCCAGCAACAC
Organism: Caldilineales bacterium; assembly: GCA_021463315.1. Lineage (GTDB taxonomy): Bacteria > Chloroflexota > Anaerolineae > JAAEKA01 > JAAEKA01 > JAAEKA01. The sequence continues at coordinate 3,587 of JAJTXO010000210.1, forward strand.
ATAGTCCACGGTCATGCCGCGCCAGATTCGTCCGATGATCCCGCCGGCCCAATCCTTGTGCCGCAGACGTTGGGCAACACGCGAGATTTGCTGGAACAGGGCATCGGACACGAGAATCACCACATCGGCGCCAGGTTGTGACCCAAATCCCGCCCAGTCGAGCAACGCAGCTTCTGGGCTGTCCTGGAAAGCGGCGCCGACAATGTAGACATTAGTGTCCAGAAATACCCGTCGGGGATAGCTTTTCACGTCGCCTCGATTAGCTGGCAGCGATACGTTCATCGGCTAATTCGCGCTTGGTTTGGCGCACGAGGTCTACGATCTGATCCGGTGTGTGATAACCAGCCTCGGCCAGCGCCTGCTGGAACTCACGCCGCAACTGCTGAACTGAGCGGCTTGTCGGATGGTGCTCTTCCGGCACGCCGATCAACGCCTCGAACGCCTCCACGCCGATCAAGACCGCCTTGGCGCGGCCGCGCGAGGTGACGATCACGCAATCCCGGCCGTAGCTGGCTTGGTTGATCCAGTGCGAAAGGTTTTGGCTGACTTCGCTGACACTAACCAGGGACATAGCTTGTTTCCTTTTATGCCTATAATTCGTATATTACGCATTATACACAGTGAAGCGGCGCCACCAAGCGCACTTGTTGGCGCTCAATTGACACGGAGATTACTGCAGCGCCACCATATCCCATCCCGAGCCCTGCCGATACACCTCGAACCAGCCGGAGCGACGCAACAGATCGGCGTTGACGGTGAAACGAAAGGGGAAGAGCTCGGGCAGCCGCAGCAGGTCCTCCAAGGGCAATCGGCTGAGGACATTATACCCCTCTTGTCACAGCACACCATTTCAAGCCATGCATGGACAGCGCTTCGCAAAGGTCGGGGGGCTTGTCAGGCTGACCGAAGGCGCCGAAGCATCCCTCTTGGCGCTGTCAGCACAGGGGCGCGTCATCCATCTCAGTCTCCCCCCAACAAAAAGAAGAGCGCAGCCAAAGCTGCGCCCTTCCAGGTCACAAGTCACAAGTTCCCGGTTTCGGATCACCGATCACCGTTCACCGATAACCGATCACCGATCACCGTTCACCGATCACCGTCCGCCGCTACCCCAGCCGCTTCTTGAACTCAGCGCTCAACGCGGGCACCACGTCGTACAGGTCGCCGACCACGCCGTAGTTGGCTACGCTGAAGATGGGGGCCTCGGCGTCCTTGTTGATGGCGACGATGATCTTGGCGTTGCCCATGCCGGCCAGGTGCTGGATCGCGCCGCTGATGCCGGCCGCGATGTACAGATCAGGCCGCACCACCTTGCCGGTCTGGCCCACCTGGTGCTTGTAGGGGATGTAGCCCGCGTCCACGGCCGCGCGGCTGGCGCCCATCGCGCCGCCCAGGGTGTCGGCCAGCTCCTTGATCATCTTGAAGCCCAGCTCCGGATCCTTGGCCACGCCGCGGCCGCCGCTGACGATGATCTTGGCGTCGGTCAGGCTCACCTCGCCGGTGGAAGTCGCCTCGAAGCTCTTGATCTCCTCGCGCACGCCGGTGGCGGGCGCCACCGGGCCGGACTTGACGATCTCGCCGGCGCGGGCAGGGTTGGCCTCGGGGGTGGGGAAGGAGCGCGCCCGCACGCTGGCCACGGCCAAGGGGCCGTTGAAGCGCACGGTGGTCAGCAGGTTGCCGGAGAAGACCGGCCGCACGGCCGCCAGGCCGCCATCCACCAGCGACAGGTCGCTGCAGTCGGCCGCCAGGCCGGCGTTCAGATCGCAGGCCACCACGGCCGACAGATCACGCCCGCGCGCGGTGGCCGGGAAGAGCAACACCTTGGGGCTGTGGGTCTTGACCAGATCCTCGACCACGGCCGCGTAGGGGTCCAGACGGAAGGCCGCCAGAGAGGCGTCCTCCACCAGATGCACCACGTCCGCGCCGTAGCTGACGGCGTCCTTGGCCACGGCCTCGACGCCGTTGCCGATCACCACGGCGGCCAGCTTGCCGCCCATCTGATCCACCAGACCGCGCGCCTTGCCGAGGACTTCCCAGGAAACCGGCGCCGCCTTGCCTTCAAACTGTTCGATGTATACCAGAATGCTCATCGTTATGTCTCCTTCCCTTTAGATGACCTTCTCGGCCATCAGCAGGTCGGCCAGCTTGGCGGCCGTAGCTTCAGCGGTCGCTTCCTTGACCATCACAACCTGCGAGGAGCGCGCGGGCGGCTTACGCACGTCGGTCCAGTTGGCCTTGGCGGCCGCTGCGCCCACATCGCCCGCGCCGAGGCCCAGATCGGCCAGCTTCCAGACGGGGATGGAGGCCTTGGCAGCCTTGCGAATGCCCATGAAGCTGGGATAGCGCGGCTCGTTGATCTCCTTGCTGACCGACACCACGGCCGGCAGGCTGGCGGTGATGGTCTCGCGACCCTCCTCCAGCATCCGCTCCACGGTGATCTTGCCGCCGCTGATGTCGACGATCTTGACCACCTGGGTCAGCAGGGTGGCGCCCAGCTTGCGGGCCAGGCCAGGGGCGACCAGGCCGCTGTTGCCGTCCACCGACATCCGTCCGGTCAGGATGACATCGGCCGCGCCGTTCTTCTTGATGGCCGCGGCCAGGATGGCGGCGGTGCTCCAGGCATCCGAGCCGGCAAAGGCGGGGTCATCCAGCAGAATGGCGCTTTTCACGCCGCGGGCGATGGCGTCCTTCAGGGCCTCGGTGGCCTTTTCGGGCCCCACCGTCACCACGGTCACATCGCCGCCGAAGCGATCTTCCAGCAGCAGGCCCTCTTCCACGGCGAACTCGTCCCAGGGATTGAGCACGAGTGTCGCCTTGATGTCGCCGCTGACAGCCTCTGCTGCGCTGATCTTGGGCAGCTCTGCCGTGTCGGGTGTCTGTTTCACACAAACGACGAAGTTCAAGGTGTCACCTCCTTGTGAACTTTCTGCGAAAATGTTGTACTGGCACTGAATCGAGCAGGTCGATTATACCATCTCGTGACGCGCCGCGCCAATTTTCACTAGCCGCTGTGCAAGGCGAGCCCGCGATTGGTTGACAGCTCTCACGGCAGTGTGCATAATGGACGGGAGCAAACCAGCAGTTCTGACGAGGACCAAGACCGGTGGCCACAGAGAGCACCCCCAGCCAAAGCGAGATCGTCAACTTCCTCAGCCAGCGACGCAACCTGACCACCTGGCCGCAGGCCGAGGTGGAAAAGCTGGCGCAGGATGTTAAGGTTCTCCGAC
>JAJTXO010000211.1 GCA_021463315.1 Caldilineales bacterium
AAGCCGGTCACCGGCTTGCTCATGTACTCCTGGATGAAGCGCGCGGCCTCTTCCTCGTCGGTGCCGCCGATCTCGCCGATCATCACCACCTGCTCGGTGTCCGGGTCATCCTCGAACAGACGCAGAATGTCGATGAAGGTGGAGCCGATGATGGGATCGCCGCCGATGCCCACCGCCGTCGACTGGCCGATGCCGCGGCCGGTGAGGGCCGCCACCACCTCGTAGGTCAAGGTGCCGCTGCGGCTGACCACGCCGACGGTGCCGGGGATGTGGATGTGGCCGGGCATGATGCCGACCTTGGCCTGGCCGGGGGTGATCAAGCCGGGGCAGTTGGGGCCAATCAGCCGGGCGTCCGACTGATCGACGTAGGCCCGGGTCTTGACCATGTCCAGGGTGGGGATGCCCTCGGTGATGCAGACCACCAGGCTGATGCCCGCATCGACCGCCTCCAGAATCGCATCGGAGGAAAAGGCCGCCGGCACGTAGATGATGGAGGTGTTGGCCTCGGTGGCACGCACGGCGTCGCGCACGCTGTCGAAGACCGGCACACCCACCGCCCACTGCCCGCCCTTGCCAGGGGTGACGCCGCCCACCACGTTGGTGCCGTAGGCGATCATCTGCTCGGCGTGGAACATGCCCTCGCGACCGGTGATGCCCTGAACGATCAGGCGCGTGTTCTTGTTGACCAGAATGCTCATGGTTGCCTCTCTCGTGCTCAGGACTTCGACGCGGCGACGGCCTTCTGGGCCGCCTCGGCCAGCGTGGTGGCAGGATCCATCTTGGCGTCGGCCAGGATAGCGCGCCCCTCGGCCTCGTTGGTGCCCACCAGTCGCACCACCATCGGCGCTGATGTGCCCACCTCGCCCAGGGCCGCGACAATGCCGCGCGCCACTTCGTCGCAGCGGGTGATGCCGCCGAAGATGTTGATCAGCACGGTTTTGACGTTCTGGTCGGACAGGATGATGCGCAGCGCAGCCGCCACCCGTTCAGCCGTGGCGCCGCCGCCGATGTCCAGGAAGTTGGCCGGCGCGCCGCCGTACAGCTTGATCATGTCCATGGTGGCCATGCTCAGGCCCGCGCCGTTGACCATGCAGCCGATGTTGCCGTCCAGCTTGACGTAGCTCAGATCGAAGCGCCGCGCCTCCACCTCGTAGGGGTCTTCCTCGGAGGGGTCGCGCAGATCGGCCAGCGCCTTGTGGCGATAGAGCGCGTTGTCGTCGATGGACATCTTGCCGTCCACCGCCAGCAGCTTGCCGTCGCCGGTCACCACCAACGGATTGATCTCGGCCAGCGATGCATCGTTGTCGACGAAGGCGTTGTACAGACCCGCGGCGATCTGGGCGAAGGAGCGCGTCAGCTCCCGCGGAATGCCCAAGGCCGTGGCCAGATCCATCGCCTGATAGGCGCGGAAGCCGATGCAGGGATCGATGGCCACCTGGATGATCTTGTCAGGCATGGTGGCGGCGACCTCTTCGATGTCTACGCCGCCCTCGCTGGAGCCCATCATCACCACCCGCCGGCGCGCCCGGTCGATCACCAGGCCCAGGTAGATCTCATCCTTGATGTCGGCTGCTTCGTCCACCAGAACCCGCTTGACGGTCAGGCCCTTGATGTCCATGCCGAGAATCGCCTTGGCTTTCTCCTCGGCGTCGTCCTTGTCGACGGCCAATTTGATGCCGCCGGCCTTGCCGCGGCCGCCCACCAGCACCTGAGACTTGACGACAACCTTGCCGCCCAGCTTGCCGGCGATCTCGCGCGCCTCGGTCGGCGTGCTTGCCACCTCGCCCTTGGGAATCGGAATCCCGTAGTGGGCAAAAACACGCTTGGATTGATATTCGTGGAGATTCAATGTGCCCTCCTGTGGCAGTGTCTCTCACATCGGGGACGGGGACAGGCTATGCTGCTGGCTGACGGCGCCCCGTTGCGCCGCCAACCAGACTGGGGCCATTATACCACGCCGCGCAGCCAGCGGCAAAGCGGACAGGCGTTTCGTGCAAAAGCGAACAGAGCGGCCCGGCAAGGGCCAGCCGCGGGGCTAATGCCAGGCGGACGCCACACGCTGCACGTCCACGATATTCACCGCGCCGCTGCAGTCCACATCGTAGTCGGGCACGAAATCGGGCCGCTGCCAGTCGCCGGCCGCCAGTTGGATATCCAAAACGGTGACCTGGCCATCGCCGTTGAGGTCGTAGTTGCCCACCACGCAGGTCACGGGGCGCAGCCGCAGCAGATAGACCTCGCCCGTGGAGGAGGCGTAGTCGGTGGCGTAGAGATTGCCGATGGCATCTTCGCCGAAGGAGGTCAGCACGCTGAGCGACTGCCCCGACGGCGCAGCCAGCGTGTGATCGGTGCGCACCCAGGCGCTGCCGTTGTAGTGCAGCGTGCGCGCCTGGCTGCCCACCGCGTAGTCGGCAAAGAAATAGTGGCCGAAGTAGGGGCTGTTGGGCGAGCCACGATAGACGTAGCCGCCGGTGATGGAGATGCCGTCGCTGTGGCTGTATTCGTAGATCGGATCGTCCAACACGCTGAGATCCCCTGGACAATTGCCGCTGGTGTTGTAGACGTGGGTGCCTTCCATGCAGCGCCAGCCCCAGTTGCGGCCGCCCGGATCGCCGGCCAGCTCCAGGTTGACCTCTTCCCAGGCGTCCTGGCCGACATCGCCGATCCACAGATCGCCGGTCAGGCGGTCGAAGCTGAAGCGCCAGGGGTTGCGCAGCCCCAAAGCCCAGATCTCGTCCAGCGGGTTGCCCGGCCCGACGAAGGGATTGCTGGGGGGGATGGCGTAGGGGGCGCCGCTGTTCACGTCGATGCGCAACATCTTGCCCAGCAGCACGCCGGGGTTCTGGGAGCGGTCTCCCGGATCGCCGCCGCTGCCGCCGTCGCCCATGCCGATATAGAGATAGCCATCGGGGCCAAACTGGATCTGGCCGCCGTTGTGGTTGGTGTAGGGTTGATCGATGGTGAGCACGATCTGGGCGCTGGCTGGGTCGGCCAGATTCGGGTCGCCCGAACTGACGCGGTAGCGGGCCACCACGGTATCCCCCGCGTTGTCGGTGTAGTTGACGTAGAAGTAGCCATTGCTGGCGTAGTTGGGATGAAAGGCCAGCCCCAGCAGTCCTTGCTCGCTGCCGCTGCTGCCCACCAGCGGATCGATGTCCAGGAAGGGGGTCGGCAGCAGGGTGTAGACGCCGCTGACGATGGTGACGATGCGCAGGTAGCCGGTCTTCTCCACGATGAAGAGCCGCCCGCGATCCCCTTTGGGCGCGGTGATGTCCACAGGACGCACCAGGCCCGATGCGACTCGCTGTAGCTGGATGGTGGCCTGGGGCGCGTTGGGCTGTTCCTGGGCCAGCGTTGGCCCGGCGGCCGGCAGGGAGAAGAGAAGAGCGGCCAGCAGCAGGGCCGAGGCCAGGGAACGACGCAGGGAAAGTGGTTGCCGAGTCATAAACACCTCACGGTCGGATCGATTCAAAAGGCGAAGAGAGGTCAGTCTGAACGGGCGCTCGGAGAGACGCCGGGTAGAGATCGAGTCGCCGCCAGAGCCGGGCGGGACGCCCTCACGATCGAGTCGCCGCCAGAGCCGGGCGGGACGCCCTCGCGATCGGGGCGAGGGGGACGGGCGGGACGCCCTCACGATCGGGGCGAGGGGGACGGGCGGGACGCCCTCGCGATCGGCTTATTTGCAGATCAGCATGGGCTGCTGGCACTCGCGCAGGAGATGATCGACCGCGCTGCCCAGCATAGCCTCCCACATGGGGGTATAGCCGTAGCCGCCCAGGATCAGCAGATCGGCCTCCTGCTCGGCCGCGGCCTGCAGGATGGCGGGACCCACCGGGCCGTGCGCCGTCAGATAGCACGCGAGAATGTCCCGCGCCTCCAGATAGGCCCGCGCCGCGTCCAGATGGATGACGCCGCCGCGGCTGGGCTCCACCACCGTCACCACCGCCAACGGCATCTCCCAGCGGCTGGCCAGGTACGCGGCCACGAAGAGCGCCTCGCGCGCCCGTGGGCTGCCGTCATAGGCCAGCAGCCCACGGCTGAGCGGCGACACAGCCGGCACGGCCAGCACCGGCCGCGTGCAGTGATGCACCAGGCTGCGAAAGCCGGACTGCAGCTTGCCCGGCAGGCCGCGGGTAGGCGGAAAGGTCAGGTTGGCCACCACCAGATCGGTCCAGCGCGCGCGCTGGCAGATGGTGCGCGCCACAGGCCCCACTTCGATCATCAACTGGCCGGCGACGCCAGCCGCCCGGCAGCGGCGGTCGAATTCGGCCTGGACGCTGGCCGCGCGCCGCGCGTCGCTGGCGCTGCGCGAGCGCACCACGTGAAAGCCGTACAGCGCCGAGCCCTCGCGCTGGGCGACGATCAGCGCCTGCTCCAGCGCCAGCCAGCCGCGCTCGCTGCCGCTGATGGGGGTCAGAATGTCAGGAAAAAGGCGCTCCAGCACAGGCTCCGTCAGGGCATCGCTGTCTGGTGAAGCGTCCGCCGCTTCGCCGCCTGCGCGCCCTCGCCGGCCACTCGCTCCGGCGCGACCGCCCAGCCGATTTCCTCCTCGACTTCCTCCTGCCATTCCGACACCCACATGAAAAGGTCTGCCTCGGTGTGGCCGAGAAAGGCGGTCAGCAGATCGCGCTCGCGGATGATCTGGATCACCGGCAGATAGACCGAGTCGTACCAGCAGGCCGCGGCCTCGGCCAGCGACACTGGCTGCGCCCGCTGCTCGGCCAGCCGCTGGCGATGCGCCTCGATCTGCTCCTCCAGCCGGCGATACTGGCCGGGCGCGGTCACCAGCAGATCCACGCCGGGCCGGCTCTGGTCCAGCCCGGTGGCGTCGAGAAAGCGGGCGTAGCGGGCCTTGATGATCAGCTCGTCCGGCGCCACCTCGGCGCTGAGCGGCACCCGGCTATGCACCTCGGTGACGTAGGCCTGGATCGTCTCGGCGCCGAGCTGGCGGGCCACGGAGACGCGATGGTTGCCATCCAGGACGAAGTAGACGTCGCCCACCTGGTAGACATCGATGGGGGGCAGGCCGCCGCGATAGAGCATCTTGAGCTTGACATTGGCCCAGCGATGCTTGTCGCTCTCGCGACGAGGCAGAAAGGAGCGGGTGAAATCGCGGTAGCGGCCGACGCTGCCGACAATGGCATCCAGCGGAATCTCCTGCAGGCCGCGGCTGACGCTGCCGTTGGTCTGCAACAGATCGTACACGGCCTCGTAGGAGAGCAGGTCGTCCGATTTGCCGGTCAGGCGCGCCTTCAGGTCCTCCAGGGCCGCACGTCGTCGGGCCTCCTGAAAGTCGCGCAGCACAGCCGAGTAGACCAGTTCGTTGGATGGCATGGTGGTAGGGGAATGCGCTCGCGTGCGCCAGAGCAGCCAAATCTTTCTGGATTATCCCCACCTGCCGATGTTGGTCAAGTTCGCGCGCGCAGACAGCGATTGGCCAGCCCAGAAGTTCGACTTCTCGGAGAAGTCGAACTTCTGGCCCCCATGACGGCCAGGATGCGATCTGTGCGTCAACGATGGCTGGGCGACCGGACGCCGCGGCGCAGCCAAGTCGATACGAGCTCACAGTCCATAAGACTTCGGAAGTCTTCCCCAATCTATTGAGATGATACCGGCCGCTCGGATAAAGACAGGTCCAGAGACTCACGAGAGCCTTGACTGGTGTAGCCTTCATTCATGCCAACTAGCTTGTCGTCGATCAGCACTTGCGTCAGGTGATCTTGCCGTCTGGCCCAGTTGCCCAGCTCAATCAGCATCTCGCGGCTGGGGTATTTGATGCTCCGTAGATCGGTCGCGTTAACCTGCGTGTGCCCGTTGAAGCGCCGAAACTGCTCGTCGACGGCAGTCGTGTTGAGGTAGTGGCGAGAAACGCCACGCGCGCCACGAGATTTCTCCTGCCCCGATTATAGCCCAACCGCTGGCGATGTCAATCATCCCACCTGCCCATCGACCTCCCATCCCCATCAAGAGGATGCTATTCGACGAAAAACTGGCCGATGTGATTACCCTGCCGGCTCAGTTTGATGCGCTTCCATGTATGCGCGCAGCAGTGCGTTGATACGCGTCTGGTAACCATCACCCTGCGTACGGAACCAGCGCAAAACGTCGTCGTCCAAACGGATCGTGATCTGCTGCTTGGTAGGCGGTTGCTTGAGACCACGGCGCATGACCGCCTTGGCAAACATCTCTGGAGTGATCTCCGGGATGTCACTCAGGTCGATGTCCTCATCCTGCATGGCATCTAGCCGATCCCAGTCAGTCAACGATTCCTCGGAAATAGATGTCTTGTTCATATTTGGTCGCCTTGCGAGCCGAGATGATACGCGTCACATCGCCATGTTCGGTATACACGACGACGATCACTCGGCCTCGGAGCAGTCCCAGTGAGACGAAACGGGTTTCTCCATACTCGAAGCGATCATCTTCCATCAGCACAGTGTCATCCACAAACCCGGCAGCCAAACCCAACGACCTCCCAGCCCCATCGACGCGACACCCCGGTGCAGCCAGGTCGATTGACGGCTCGGCTGAGCTCGCCGAAGACACCGGCGCCCGACGCCAGCGCAGACGCGCGTGCTCATGCCAACCCGCCGGACGACACTTGCACCGGACGCAAGTGCAGGTGTCAATCGATCCGGCTACAAAACAGCGCCCGGTCAACCGGGCTAACAGACGTGCTCGCCACGCGCCAGCCCGTTATATGAAGGTTAAGAATTTAGCCCGGCAATCGTGTCGCAGCGACGCCTGCGTTTGAAACCGCAGGCTGACACCCGCAAAGCATGCTAAAGCAAGCTGTGGTGC
>JAJTXO010000212.1 GCA_021463315.1 Caldilineales bacterium
TAGTTCACGATTCTCACGCAAAGCCGTCAAAAATGCCAGGAATCTCTGCCCTTTGCGGTCTTTGCGCCTTTGCGTGAGACAACAATCGTGAAGTACTGAGTTTCTTGTAAGTCTACCGAAGCAACACGCGATTCCGGGTTATGCATTACGTGTGCTATTCCAGCCAACCATACCCACACCCACACCCCGCGATTCCGGGTTACGTGTTACTCGTTACTCGTTACGAATCCAGGCAAACTTCCGAACACAAAAACAAGAGGACACCACCCCCATGGCTTTGATCCAGTGCGATTTCTTTTCCGAGACGCTGCAACTGTGTACGTCGATGAACGTGATCCTGCCGCAGCCGGCGCGGACGGGCTATCCGGTGCTCTATCTGCTGCATGGCCTGTCCGACGACCACACCATCTGGCTGCGGCGCACCTCCATCGAGCGCTACGTGGAGCCGCTGGGGCTGGCCGTGGTGATGCCGGCCGTCCATCGCAGCTTCTACGCCGATATGGCGCACGGCAACCGCTACTGGACTTTCGTTAGCCAGGAGCTGCCCGCGCTGGCGCGCAGCTTCTTTCCGATCTCGCGCCGGCGGGAGGAAACCTTCGTGGCCGGGCTCTCCATGGGCGGCTACGGCGCGTTCAAGCTGGCCTTGAGCTTCCCGCGGCGTTTCGCTGCGGCTGCCAGCCTGTCGGGCGCGCTGGATCAGGCCGGCGGCTTGCCAGAGACCGCCCCAGTCTGGCGGGCTGAGATGGAAACCGTCTACGGCGATCTGAGCCAGGTCGCTGGCGGCCCCAACGACGTGATGCACCTGGCGCGGCGACTGGCCAGGGCGACCGGGCCGAGGCCGCGCCTCTATCAATGTTGCGGCACAGAGGATTTCCTCTACGACCAGAACCTGCGTTTCCGCGATCAGGCGCGGGCGCTGGGTCTGGACCTGACCTACGAAGAGGGGCCGGGCGAGCACGAATGGGGCTACTGGGATCGGATGATCCAGCAGGTGCTGGCCTGGCTGCCGCTGCAGGACGACGAAGCATGATCGCGCAGGGCGACGCGAAGCGTATGAACGCGCGGAGACTCCTGTGGTTGGTGTTGTTCCTGCTGCTGGTGACGCCGTTGGTCGCCGGCGCGTTTGCGCTGTGGGCCGATCGCCACGTGGAAACCAGCGCGGCCGGCCGCGTCTACGACGACCTGGCCGCGCTGCCGCCGCGCGAGGTGGCGGTGGTGTTGGGCACCTCCAAGTACTCACGCGGCCGGCTGAACAGCTTCTACACCGGCCGCATTCGGGCCGCGGCTGAGCTGTACCACGCTGGCAAGGTGGACGGCATCCTGGTCAGCGGCGACAACGGCACGGCCAGCTACAACGAGCCGGCCGAGATGCGTGCCGACCTGATCGCGCTGGGGGTGCCGGCCGAGCACATCACGGCCGACTACGCCGGCTTCCGCACGCTGGATTCGATCTACCGCGCCGGCGACGTCTTCGGCCTGGACAGCTACATCGTCGTCTCGCAGCCCTTCCACATCGAGCGCGCCCTCTATCTGGCCGACCAGAAGGGCCACGACGCCATCGGCTATGCCGCGCGCGGGCCACAGGGCGTCCACTTTCAGCGCAACCGCGCCCGCGAGGTCCTGGCCCGCGCCAAGGCTGTACTGGACGTGGAGATCCTGAACATCGGGCCGAAATATCTGGGCGAGCCGGTGTACGTGAACCGGAGGACGGCACGCGACTCTTAGGAAGTAATCCAATCCTGATCTGGACAAGCCAGAATCGGAGAGGAATCTGCCACAAAGAGCACAAAGAACACAAAGAAGGGACGCCAGAGTTTTCAGAGGAATTTGCCACAGAGAGCACAAAGAACACAAAGAAGGAACGCCAGAGTTTTCAGAGGAATTTGCCACAGAGAGCACAAAGAACACAAAGAAGAGCACAGAGAGCGCAGAAGAATCACAAGGGTGTGTTCAAAGTAGGTTGAGTCTTTCCGGCCCGTAGGACGATTTTCCAAATCGTCCGTTCCCGTGGCCGTGAGGTGGACGATTTGGAAAATCGTCCTACGATCGTGAGGCGGACGATTTTCCAAATCGTCCTACGGCTGTGAGATTGCAACTGCTTTACTGGTTACTCGTCACATGCAACCCGAAATCCTAAACACAGCGAGCTCCAATCTGGATTACGTGTTACGGGTTGCTCGTTACGTACTGCGTACTACCCCCTATCCCCTACCCACCATACTCCCATGATCAAAGTTATCTTCGTTTGTCTCGGCAATATCTGCCGCTCGCCTATGGCTGAAGCGGTGTTTCAGAATCTGGTGAGCGAGGCCGGGCTGGCCGGTGAGATCGAGGTCGACTCGGCTGGCGTGGCCGACTGGCACAGCGGCGAGGCGGCCGACCCGCGCGCGCTGGCGGTGCTGCGCCAACACGCCATCCCCTACGCGGGCCGCTCGCGCCAGGTGCAGCCAGAGGATCTGCGTCACTTCGACTATGTGATTGCCATGGACAAACAGAACGTGGCTGACCTGCGCCGATTGGATCACCGCGGTGTGTTGGCGGGCAAGCTGTTTCGCTTTCTCGACTTCGCGCCGGCTGGCTTGCCGCAGGACGTGCCCGATCCCTACTACGACGACCGCTTCGAGTATGTCTATGAGCTGGTGGACACGGCCAGCCGCGGCCTGCTGGAGCATCTTCGCCGGGAACATCGGCTGTAGGATGGCGCTGCCTGCGGCGCTGGCCGCACTCCTCGCCGAAGAACTGAAAGCTGAGCTGACCGCGGTGCGGCCGGTGGGTGGCGGCGACATCAGCCAGACGGTGCGCGTCGAGGCCGGCGGCCGGGCTTGGCTGGTCAAGTGGCACAGCCGGCCGCCCAAACCGCAGCCGGGCTGGCTGGAGCTGTTCGAGGCCGAGGCGGCCGGGCTGGCGCTGCTGGCCTCGGCGCAGGTAGTGCGCGTTCCGTCTGTCATCGCCCACGGCGCGGCCCAGCCGGGCATGCCGGCCTATATCGTCATGGAGTGGATCGAGCAGCGGCCCCGATCCACTGTGCTGTTCGGCCAGCGGTCTGTGGGCGAGGTGTTGGGTAAACAGTTGGCCGCCCTGCACCGCGCCGCCGCACCGGCCTACGGCCTGGATCATGGCAACTACTGCGGGGCCACGCCGCAGGACAATCGCTGGCTGCCCACCTGGATCGGGTTCTACGGCCAGCGCCGGCTGGGCTTTCAGATGGAGCTGGCCGGCCGGCAGGGACTGCTGCCGGCCGAGCGTCGTCGCCGGCTGGAACGGTTGATCGGTCAGCTCGACCGCTGGATCGACGAAGGCGCCTGCCGGCCGAGCCTGCTGCACGGCGACCTGTGGAGCGGCAACTGGCTGGTGGACGCGGCCGGCCAGCCGGTGTTGATCGATCCGGCCGTCTACTACGGCGAGCGCGAGGCCGAGCTGGCCATGTGCCGGTTGTTCGGCGGCTTCCCGGCCGATTTCTATGCCGCCTACGACGCTTCGTGGCCTCCTGCGCCCGGCCGCGACGAGCGCGTTCCGCTCTATCAGCTCTATCACCTGCTCAACCACCTCAACCTTTTCGGCGAGAGCTACGGCGGGCAGGTGGACAGCATCCTGCGCCGATATTAGCTTCCACCCTTGCGAAGTTCGCATCCCCAGATGCGAATCGGCCATCATCTCAATAGAGGGGGAAGACTTCCGAAGTCTTATGGGCTGTGAGCTCGTTTTGAACAAACCTGCGCAGACTTCGGAAGTCTCGACCCCGGTTTTTTGAGATGATACCGAATCGGCCATTCATGTTGGCTTTGCCGCGCAGCAGAATCTGGCCCCCGCCTACCCCAGTCGACTCGGTCAAGAGGCTGATCCAAGCACGGGCGCTTGATTCTTCGGATTCGCAGGGACGGGTAGCTGGAGAATGCCCATCAATTCGTTGCGGTTGCGCCGCTCTGACTCCCAGAGGTCCCTGGTCTGTTGGGCGTTGAGCCAAAATGCAGCGGAGTTGCCGAACAAGCGTGAAAGGCGCAACGCCATGAGAGGGGTAATTGCCCTTTCCTCGCGCAATAGCTCGTGGATAGTCTGGCGTGATACTCCCAGGGCCGCAGCCAGCCCGCTAGCCGTCAACCCGTAGTCCGGCATAAAATCCTCGCGCAACATTTCACCGGGATGAGTCGGTGCAATCATTCGTAGTTCTGTGTTCGCAATGGCCATCGTGGTCATACCTCAGGATAGTCTGTGATCTCTACGTCGTAGGCATCGCCAGCCATAAAGCGAAAGCAAATGCGCCACTGGTCATTGATCCAGATCGCGTATTGCCCTTCCCGATCATCCTTCAGCGCATGAAGACGGTTGCTCGGCGGCACTCTGAGATCATTTAGTTCGTTTGCCAGATCTACATACTCCAGCCTGCGCACGGCTCGTCGCACCAGGTCAGGCGGCAGTCGCTTCGACTTGCCAGTAGTGAACAGGTGCTGCGTTTCGCGATCGGCAAACGTCTTGATCATGGTTCGATTGTAATCCGTCACGTGACAAATGTCAAAGGATGCCTATGGTTTCGTTGGGGAAGACTTCCAGACTTCGGAAGTCTCGACCTCGGTTTATTGAGATGACACTTTGACTGCTGCTGAAAAGTGAGTTGCGCGCTGGGGCTAATACAGAGACCCCGCTTGTTGTCACACAAAATCAGCGATGATATACTGCTTGAGGAATACGAGAACGACAAAGTCGAAAGGATCTCCTCTAAACTCCTATGACCCCAACCACACGTATCGCCATGATCGGCTGCGGCGGCATGGCGCGCTACCACATCCGCGAGATCATGCAGCAAGGCGACGGCAGCCAGATCGCCGTCATGTGCGAGCCGTCGGACGCGGCCTACGAGGCCAGCGCCCAGCTCTACCGGGACGCCGGCCTGGAGCCGCCGCCCAACCAGCCCGACCTGGCCCGCCTGCTGGCCGACCATCCGCTGGACGCGGCCTTTATCATCACGCCGCACGCCTTTCACCACGATCAGACCGTGGCCTGTCTGGAGGCGGGGCTGGACGTGCTGTTGGAGAAGCCGATGGTGATGAACGGCGCCGAGGCCGAGGACTTGATCGCTGTGCAGCAGCGCACCGGCCGGCTGCTGGTGGTGGCCTTCCCCGGCAGCCTGTCGCCGCGCATCCGCAAGGCCGTCGCCATGCTGCGCAGCGGCGAAGTCGGCCGGCTGCTCAGCATCAGCGCCACGGTCTGGCAGGACTGGGGCCCCAACACCGCGGGCACCTGGCGCCAGGTTCCCGCGCTGGCCGGCGGCGGCTTTCTGTTCGACACCGGCGCGCACATGCTGAACACCGTGGTGGACCTGGCCGGCGAGGAGTTCGCCCAGGTGGCCGCCTGGCTGGACAACAACGATCGGCCGGTGGAAACCGTGGGCATGGTCATGGGCCGCCTGCGCTCCGGCGCCTGGGTGACTATGCATGCCTGCGGCGAGGCCATCCCCTCCTGCGCCAGCGATGTGCGCGTCTTCTGCTCCGAGGCGATGCTGCGCACCGGCATCTGGGGCGAGCGGCTGGAGATCCAGCGCCGCGGCGCCCAGCAACTGCGCCGGGTCAACACCCCTCCCTCCACCGGCGTCTGGCAGCAGTTCCAGGCCGTGCGCCGCGGCGAGACGGCCAACCCCAGCCCGCCCGAGGTCGGCCTGCGCATGGCCCGGCTGTACGATGCGATCAAGGCTTCGGCCAGCCAGGGTGGGCAGCCGGTGCAGTTGGCGTAGTGCTCGCTGGGATCGCACCTGTAACCAGTTCTCTTGGCAACCTGCCGAAAGGAAATACCCCATGGCCCTGGAGCAACCCTACCCTGACTTGGACGAATTCCTGGTCGCGATCGGCGAGGCCGGCCTGCGCGTCAGCGACATCAGCGCCAGCGAAGGCGCGGCCGGCAACATCTCGCTCTTCGTCGGCTGGCCGATGGAGGTGCGCCGGCGCTTTCCCAACCAGGAGGCGCTGCTGCTGCCGGAGCCGGTCCCCGCGCTGGCCGGGCGGCTGGTGCTGGTCACCGGCTCTGGGCGACGCCTGCGCGATATCCACAGGGATCCGACCGCCAACCTGGCCGCGGTGATCATCGCGGCCGATGGGCAGCACGCGACCATGTACACCTCGCCGCGCCGGCTGTTTGCGCAGCCCACCAGCGAGTTCAACTCGCATTTGGCCGTCCACAACGACCAGATCGCGGCCAGCGGCGCCAACTTCCATGCGCTGATCCACGCGCAGCCGCCGCATCTGACCTATCTCAGCCATCTGCCGGCCTATCGCGACCAGGACTACCTGAATCGCCAACTGCTGCGCTGGGAGCCAGAGACCATCGTCAACCTGCCGGAGGGGATCGGCGTGCTGCCCTATCGCCTGCCCGGCTCGCCCGCCTTGATGGAGCTGAACATCGCCGGGCTGCGCGGCCATCGCATCGTGCTGTGGAGCAAGCACGGCGTGATGGCGCGCTCCGACCAGTCGGTGACCAAGGCCGCGGATCGCATCGAGTACGCCGAGACGGCCGCGCGCTTCGAGACCATGGACCTGGCCAACGGCTACAAGGCCGAGGGACTGACGCGCGCAGAGCTGCAGGAGATCGTGCAGGCTTTTCGCGTGCCAACCACGCTGGTGTAATCGAATCAAGTCAACCTGAAGGATAATCTATGACAAACTTACCGCGCATCTTAGTTTGGAACGAATTTCGCCACGAGCGCGAGCACGCCGAGGTGGCCGCGGTCTACCCCGACGGCATCCATGCGGCCATTGCTGCGCCGCTGGCCGCGGCCGGCTTTCCTGTGCGCACGGCCACCCTGGAC
>JAJTXO010000213.1 GCA_021463315.1 Caldilineales bacterium
TACGCCGTTTCGACCGACTTGTCCAGACCCAATTCGTTCAAGCACCCCGCACCGGTACGCCAGGCCTCACCCGCCACGCACTCTTGCCGTCAGGTCACGCAGTTGCCGGCTCTCCGACGGGAGTGCCGCCATGGCAAAGGCGAGCAGACAAGCGGCTGCTTTCGCCTTTCGATTGAAACTCCGTGCGTTCATGGGCTCGACGCCCTCCCTCTTCGAAGGGTGTGACCATTCGGAAGGATCATTCCGAAGGCACGCCGAATCGCAACGGTTCTCGGCCGCGAGTGTAGCCCTCAACAACGAGGCGGTCTACAACTCGGGCTCCGGAATTGGCTACGGACTCTTCAGCAATGTCTGCAGCTTCGTCAGGTCGGAGGAAAATCTCATCGCCGCCGGGTCGTCCGAATACCTGCGAGATGTCAGATGTCGAGCGTCGTCGGCGGTTCGGATCCCTTCTGCCACTTCGACCAGCCCCAGTCGCCGACGAGGATGAGCAGCATCGAGGCACCGGCCGCCGGCATGAGCACACCGAGGAAGCAGATGAGGAGCACGAGCCAGAGCGCTGGCGTGTGGTCTGACGGCTTCTTCGGAAATCCCGTGCGTCCATTCGGCCGGCGCATCCACCACATCACCGCCCCGGTGATGCCGCTCGCCATGATCACGACACACGTCAGGCATGCGAGGACTTTCGTCGTGAGTCCGTAAATCGAGCCGACATGAATGGGATAGGCCGAAATCGACACCTTCATCATTGCCGACAGGTGCTGCCATCGAATCGTGTCGAGGATGTCGCCCGAATACTGGTCGACGTAGTACTGGGAGACCCGCGTCGGACTGTCATTCTTCCCGGCGTAGATCGAGAACGCTTCTTCGGGGCCGGCCGGAAGACCCACGTACACCTCGCGCTCCGGTTGCTCGCGCCAGGCAATCGCGAGCACGTCGTCGATCGTGAGCGGCGTTCCGTTCTCGGGAACCGTCGACACCGGGGGTGTTGCAAAGCTCGCCGGGTACGAATCCGTCGCCTTCGCAACCGCGTCGTACCCCTCCGCAAAGAGCTGCGTGAAGAAGAGCCCGGTGCCCATGACGAGAAACGCGAAGATCGCGAAGTACGCACCGGGAACGGCGTGCCAGTCGCGCCAGAGCACGTAGCGCTTCCCCTTCACTCGGGGGTACGCGACGCCCGCGACCTTCTTTTTCCCGCGCGGCCACCAGAGATACACGCCTGTGACGAGGAGGATCACGCCCCAGCTCGTGGCGAGCTCGACGACGTAGCGGCCGATCGTGCCCGTGAACAGGTTGCGGTGGATCTCGAGGTCGATGTCGAAGATCGACGATCCGTAGGCGATCTGGCCCGTGACCGCGCCGGCGTACGGATCGACGTAGACGTAGGTGAACGCGTCGGAGTCTTCCTGCGAGAACGAGACTTCGACGGCGCGCGTCGGGTCTTCGCGGATGAAGAAGCCGGTGGCCGTCGACCCGGGATTTGCGGCGGCGCGGGCAAGCTCGAGCTGCGTGGCGTACGGTACCGTCGTCGGGCCGGGCGTTACCTGCAGTTCCGAGTAGATAAGGGGTTCGAGCTCGTCTCGAAAGACGTAGAGCCCGCCCGTAATCGCCGCCGTCACGAGGATCGGCAGCACGATCAGTCCGGCATAGAAGTGCCACCGCCAGACGACGCGATAGAAGCGCGCGTTCGAGCGCTTCGGTTTCGGTGTCGGTTCTCGTGTCGCCTCGTCGGTCACTTGAACGAGAACTGGATACTGGCCTGATAGGTGCGCGGAAACGCCGACATGATCAGGAAGTTGCTGCGACCCGACTCGTAGTAGCGCTCGTCGAACAGGTTCTTGACGTTGAACTGAAAGCGGTACGAGACGTGGTCGGTCGCGTCGAACTCGTAGGACGCGCCGATGTCGGTTCGCGTGAACCCGATGAGGACCACCGGAGGGTATCCGGCGGTCACGTCCGGCGTATTCCCGGTCAGCGCGCTGACGCGGCGGCTCTGCCCCGAGATGCCGCCGTTCACGCTCAGTCCACGGAATCTCCCGTCCCGGAACGAGTACTCGGTCCAGATGCTCGCCAGATGGCGCGCCGCGTTCGGGATGTCGCTTCCGACCAGGTAGATCGTGTCCTTCGACACGATCGCGTCGTTGAAGGCGTACGCAACCGACACGTTCCAGTTCGTGGCCGCCTTGATCCAGAAATCGGCTTCGGCGCCTCGGGCACGCTGCTCGCCGATCTGCACGGAGTTGCGCGGGTCGAGCGGATCGGTCGTGATGATGTTGCTGAGCGTCACGCGATAGATCGACATGGTCCCGGTGACGCGTCCGTTCGCGAGATCCGTCTTGAGCCCACCCTCGTACTGCGTCCCGATGGTCGGCTCGAATGGTTCGCTCTGGATGTTCTGCACCGTGGGATAGCTCGGGCTGAACGACTTGGCAAAGCTGAAATAGAACGACAGGCTGTCGGTCGGCTGATACACCGCACCGAGTCGCGGGCTCACGGCAGAGTCGTCCTGCTCGATGTCCGTGATTCCGTAAGCGAATGAGTCGTCGATAGCGTGCGACTGATAGTCGTCGATGCGCATTCCGACGAGCGCCTTCAGCTTCGGATGGAACGTGATCTGATCCTGCACGTACCCGCCGAATGTGCGATAGAAAGTGGAGCCGTCGACCTCGTCATAGAACGAGGCGTTCGGGTTCAGATAGAGATCGACCGGCGGCGGGGTTGCCGACAGGTATTCGAAGTCGTGGATGTCGATGGGCGGAAGCTCCGCGTACTTGCCCTTGCCGATGTTGCTGTTGCGCGCATACTCGAAGCCGAACAGGAGTTTGTGCTCCACCCCGAAAAACTTCGCGCCGCCCTGGACGTCGGTCTGCGACGAGAAATTGCGGCGCGGATAGTCCCAGTCTTCGATGTAGCGGACGAGTTGGTTCGGCTCGAGGAAGTAGCTCTGGTACGTGTCGTAGTAGTACCAGTTGAAGCTCGTGTATCGGAGCGCGTTTCGAACGGACCACTGGTCGTTGAAGACGTGGTTGAAGATGTAGCCGCCCTGCCGGCTCTGGTACTTGTATTTGCCCCACGGCTCGTTCAGGTAGATCCGCCACGGAAGGTCGGCGGGCCGGTCACCCTCGCCGACGGTGCCGAAGTCGGTGTTGCCGATCTCGCGGAGGAACGCGCCGTCGAACGTCACGTTCGTGCGTTCGGCGATCCGCCAGAGCAGCTGGGGCGCGATGTACTTGCGCTCCGAGTACACGAAGTCGCGGAAGTGGTCCGAATCCTGATAGACGCCGTTGAGTCGGTAGAGCAGGTTCTTGTTCTTCAGCAGCGGACCGGATGCGTCGAACGTGCCGCGATAGTGATTGAAACTGCCGCCTTCGAGTTCGAGCGCGAAATAGTGATGTTGCAACGGTGTCTTCGACGTGATGTTGACGATGCCGCCGGGCTCGCTCCGGCCATAGAGCACCGAGGCCGGCCCCTTGAGGACTTCGACCTGTTCGACGTCGGCCGTCTCCTGAAACCCGAGCTGGTCGTACTTGAATCCGTCGCGGAAGTAGCTGTTCGCGAGGTCGAGCTCGAAGCCGCGGATGACGAAGTGATCCGCATGCCCGAAGAACGTCGGAGCCTGCGTGACGCCGCTGACATTGCGGACGGCATCGGCAATCGTGATCGCCTGCTGTTCGTCGAGGAGCTTTCGTGTCACGACCTGGATCGACTGGGGAATGTCGCGGATCGGAAGCTCCATTTTCGTGCCGGTCGACGTGACGTCGGCGGTGAACGCTTCGCTCGCGGACGTGACGTTGACGACTTCGCTCGCGCCTTCGGGCTGAAGGGTCAGATCGAAGTTCCGCGTGTAGTTCTCGTTGAGATTGAGCTTGCGCGACGTGGTCCCGAATCCCTGCGCCGACCCGACGAGTTCGTAGCTTCCGATGAGAAGTGTTTCGAACCGGAACGCACCGTTCTCGTCCGCGTTCGCCTGCCGCGTGAAGCCCGTCGACGCCTCCACGAGACGCACGTCGGCGCCGGCAAGCACGGCGCCGTCCTGGTCGAACACGTGGCCGGTGATGGCGGTGGTCGACTTCTGAGCAAGAACTGTCGGGGCACTGGCGAGGAGGACCACGATGGCCCAGGAAACGAGGAGGGAGAAGGCTCGGTAGGAAAGATTCATAACGGATTTCTCGATCGTGGTGGCCCGGAGTCGCGGACGGGTCGACTGGTCAGCTGGGAAGTGGGATCCGTGCTCCACGAGACGCAGCGGTTTGCACGAATTGAAAATGAAATGCACTTCAGGAACGAGGAAAGTAGCGCAGGCTGTCGCGGGGCGTCAAGCTGTACGGCAAACGGACGGACCCGCCGGGGCGACGTGCAGGACGCGAGTTGCCGGTGACGGAGGCGGGGATACGACTCGTCGAGTCAGGGGCCGACGGCGAGCTCGTCGCGGTCGAGCACCTTGCCCGTCGGGTTGTGCGGGGAGTTGAGCAGGATCAGCCGCGTCGCCGATCAGCACCACCGCAAAAGCGCGGCAGGCGCCAACCAGGCCGCTGGATTCGTCCAGTGTGATGACCACCACCCGCTGCCCTTGGCTGGCGAAGCCCTTGGCCAGCAGCCACCCCTCTTGGCTCAGCCCGCAGATCACCACATGGTTGCGCCATGTGGTGCGCATCAGGAACTGTTGCCACCGGTCGTGAAAGATCAGGGCCAGCGCGCGCGCGGCTGTCCAGGCGGTCAGCAGCGGCAACAGAAAGCGGGCCACCTCCAATTGCCAGGGCACCGGCGGCTCCACGTTGCCCGAGTTCATGCCGATGAGCTGAATCGTCAGGTAGATCAGGTCGAACGAGGTATAGGGCTGGCCGGTCAGCGCGGCATAGCGCAGGAAGCCCACGTAGGCCAGATAGAGCGCCAGCGCCCACAGCAGGCCCAGTGCCAGCCAGGAATGTTGTTGCCAGAGATCGGCGAGCTGTTCACCCAGCGTGAACCCAGGCCGTTGCGGTTCCGGCGCCGACGCGTCGCTTCTGACAGACATCGCTCAGGCTGCCCCTCTCGCCGCTTCGATCAGATCCTGTTTCAGCTCCCACAGCCGCTGGCTCAGGCTGACATGGTAGATGTGCGGCGTCACCAGGCGGCGCACGCCAGGGTCCAGCCGCTCCACGTCGGCCACGCGGCGGACGCGCAGCGCGTCCAGCGGCGGCAGCTCGGCCATCAGCCGTCCCTCTCGCAGCACCTCCACCAGCAGCGGCTCCAGCTCCGACAGCTCAGCCTGGGCCACGCTGCGGTACTTGGTGTGGTCCGACGGGTGGCGCAGCATCAGCTCAGCGGCCGCGGCCGGCGACTCGTCGTGCAGGGCCAGCAGGTCGGCCGTGGCCTTGCCGCGCTGATCGTACAGCCGCCATACCCGCTTGTCGCCCGGGGTGATGGTCTTGGCGGCCGTCTCGGAGATCTTGATGGCCGGCGTCCAGCCCGCGTCGGTCCACAGATCCACCAGCTTGTAGACCCCATCCAGCGCGCCCTGGCCGGCCGAGGTGATCAGCCGGGTGCCCACGCCGTAGGTCAGGCGGCGGATCAGCGCGTCCGCGTCCACGCCGTAGCGCGGCGCCTCCTGGCTGATCTGCGTGGTGATCTGCCAGATGGTCAGCTCGTCCAGATCGTTGCTCAGCACGATGGTGGTGTCGGCGAAGCCGGCCGCGTCCAGCAGCTTGGCCGCCTGGATCGACAGATAGGCCAGGTCGCCGGAGTCCAGGCGGATGCCCACCGGCCGGTGGCCCTGCCGGCGCAGCGCCTCGAAGACGGTGATAGCGTTGGGCACGCCGCTGCCCAGCGTGTCCACCGTGTCCACCAGCAGCAGGCAGTTGTCGGGGTAGATCTCGGCATAGGCGCGAAACGCGGCCAGCTCGCTCTCCCCCAGCGCCATGAAGACCTGCACCAGGCTGTGCGCGTGGGTGCCTTTGGGGGCCAACCCCAGCACGTGCGACAGCCCCACGTTGGAGCTGAAGTCCGCGCCGCCGATCAGCGCGGCCCGGCTGCCCGCGTTGCTGCCTCGCTCTGGCCCGCGGCGCATGCCGAACTCCAGCACCGCGCTCTCCCGGGCCACCTCTCGCAGCCGCGCGGCCTTGGTGGCGATCAGGGTCTGGTAGTTCAGCAGGCTGAGCAGCGGCGTCTCCAGGATCTGCGCCATGGCCAGCGGCCCGCGCACCACCGTCAGCGGCACGTTGGGATGGACGACGCGGCCCTCAGGGATGGCGTGCAGGCTGATGCTCTCGAAATGGCCGTGGGCGCGCAGCCAGTCCAGAAAATCGTCGCCGAAGATGCGCTCGCCGGCCACCCCGTGCTGGCTGCGCAGAAAGGCGATATCCGCATCGGTCGCGCGGGTCTGCTGCATCCAGTCGATCAGCCACTGCAGGCCCGCGTTGACGCAATAGCCGGCCTGATGGGAGCCGTAGTTGGGGTAGCGGCGGAAGAAGTGCTCGAACTGCGCTGGCCGCTCGTGCAGGCCCAGGCGAAAGTAGAGCTGGGCCATGGTAAGCTGGTACTGGTCGGTGAAGAGCAGCCCTTCGGCGCTGCGCTGTTGGTCGTGGTTCATGACGTCTCCGTTTCTACAAAGACAAAAGACAAAGACTTCGGAAGTGGCCGGCACGCGGACAAGGACGCGTGGCGGCCGAGCTTGGCGCTCTCCAGGCATTCGGCCACTTCCGAAGTCTGGGAGGCGGACAAAGACAAAGACTTCGGAAGTGGCCGGCACGCGGACAAGGACGCGTGGCGGCCGAGCTT
>JAJTXO010000214.1 GCA_021463315.1 Caldilineales bacterium
GCGGGTTTCGATACGCTGATTCTGCGCCTGCAAAAGCCGTGTTGTAGACCGCTACTCAACCCGCAGGGCCGTATCGAGACCCGTTTTGCGTAAGTCCTGGAGATGATACCAACGTTTCACTTGACAAGGCGTCTGATGTGGCGCAAAATGAGGGCAACCTCAGGTCGCCCCAAAGAATCGAAGGAGTCAATGCCATGCGCCAAGGCAGGAACATCGCCCCAGCTAACGACCCAGCTCAAGGCTTCACGGCCGCAGAACGCACGGCGATGAAGGACCGCGCCCTGTGGCCCACCGCCCTCGCGCCGAGCGCGCTGATGGCCGCCGGCGCAGACCCGATCAGCGCGGTGGCCACAAGGGCAGTGAGCTGACAATGGCCTTTCGTCAGAACACTCTGCCGTCGAAGGAGCGCCTGGCGCACCCTTTCACCTGGGGGGATGCCTTTGTCCTGCTGCTGATGGCGGTGTTGCTCTACGGCGGCGTGCGGCTGGCCTTCGATTCGCCCCCCATCATCCAGGGCCCATCGATCTCGCTGGAGCCGGCCGCCTTGCCCTGGTACACCCTGCTGTCGGTAGGGCGGATGTTGGCAGCCTACATCCTCTCGCTGCTGTTCACCCTCACCTATGGGCGCGTGGCAGCCTACCATCGCCGCGCCGAGTCGATCCTCATGCCTCTGCTGGATGTCCTGCAGAGCGTGCCGATTCTCTCCTTTCTACCGATTGTCCTGCTGGGGCTAAGCGCCTTTCTACCGCAACGCGTCGCGGCCGAGCTGGCGGCCATCGTCTTGATCTTCACCAGCCAGGTCTGGAACATGACCTTCAGTTGGTACCAATCCCTCACCACGATCCCCAAGGAACTGCGCGAGGCAGGGTCCATCTTTCAACTGAACACATGGCTGCGCTTCAAGTATCTGGAAGTGCCCTTTGCCATGATTGGGCTGATCTGGAACAGCGTCATGTCCTGGGCGGGCGGCTGGTTCTTCCTGATGGCGGCCGAGTATTTCACAGTGGGATCGAAGGACTTCCGCCTGCCTGGGCTGGGCGCCTATCTGCAAGAAGCCGCCAACCAGGGCGATCATCGCGCGATTGCGCTGGGCTTGGCCGCGCTGATCTTCACCATCGTTGCGCTAGATCAATTCGTCTGGCGTCCGCTGCTGGCCTGGTCCGACCGCTTCAAGATGGCGACGGTGGACAGCGATCAGCCGCCCACATCCTGGTTCTACGACCTGATCGATGCGTCTCGGCTGTTTCTGAGCGTGAAGGCTCTCTGGGGGGGCATCAGCGAGCGGTTTGACCACTGGAGCATCCAGCGCGCGCCGACGCAGGCCGGTTGGAGCAAGAGTAGCCCGCGGCGCAACTGGAAACTGGCGCTCTTCTTCGCGCTGCTGGCGGGGATTGTGGTGGTCGGCGGCGCGCGCGCGCTGCACATGTTGATCTCAGTGCCGCGCGCCCAATGGGGGCAAGTCGTCATCGGTGTGCTGGCCACCTTCCTGCGCGTGAATGTGGCTCTGGCCATCGCCCTGCTGTGGACCATTCCCGTGGGGGTCGCCATCGGGACCAACCGCCGCGTCGCCGTCATCCTCCAGCCCATCGTGCAGGTGACCGCGGCGGTGCCGGCCACCGCCATTTTTCCCGTCATCCTGATCTTCTTCATCAACATGACTGGCGGGCTGAATATGGCCGCGGTCTTCCTGATGCTGCTGGGCACCCAGTGGTACCTGCTGTTCAATGTCATCGCTGGCGCCAGCGCCATTCCGCAGGATCTGAAATATACTGCGGCCTTGCTGCAGCTCTCGCGCTGGCAAACCTGGCGCACGCTGATCCTGCCCGCCCTCTTTCCCTTCATCATCACCGGCGCCATCACGGCCACCGGCGGCGCCTGGAACGCCAGCATCGTGGCTGAGTACGTTCACTTCAGTGGGCAAACCTACTTCACCACCGGCATCGGCTCGCTCATCTCCCAGGCTACCGCCCACGGAGACTACCCGTTGCTGCTGGCCGCCACGCTCAGCATGATCCTGACGGTAGTGCTGATCAATCGCCTGCTCTGGCGGCCGCTGTACAGGCTGGCCGAAGAGAAATATCGGATGGAATGACCATGACGACGACCCAGGCTGCAGCCAGCCCCTTGCTCGAACTGAGCCATGTGCATCAGATCTACACCAGCGGACAGCGCAGCTTCACCGCGGTGCATGATGTCAATTTGACGATCACCGAGGGCGAATTCGTGGCGTTGCTGGGGCCTTCGGGCTGCGGCAAGAGCACCCTGCTGCGCATCGTTGCCGGCCTGCAGCAGCCCTCCCAAGGGATGGTGCGCTATCGTGGCCAGCCCTTGACCGGGGTCAACCCGCACGCGACCATCGTCTTCCAGACCTTCGCTCTCTTTCCCTGGCTGAGCGTGCTGGAAAACGTGGAGCTGGCGTTGAAGGCGCGCGGCATTCCGGCCCAGAGCCGGCAGCCACGCGCGCTGGATCTGATCGACCGCGTCGGCCTGGATGGCTTCGAGACTGCCTACCCGCGCGAGCTTTCGGGCGGAATGCGCCAAAAGGTGGGCTTTGCGCGCGCGATGGCGGTGGAGCCTGAGCTGCTCTGCCTGGACGAGCCCTTCTCTGCCCTGGACGTGCTGAGCGCCGAATCGCTGCGCGGCGAGCTGCTGGAGCTGTGGACCGGCGGCAGCATCCCCACCAAGGCCATCCTGATGGTCAGCCACAACATCGAAGAGGCCGTCTTCATGGCCGATCGCATCGTGGTGATGGGCAAAGAGCCGGGGCGCATCATCACCGAGGCCAAGGTGGAATTCCTCCATCCCCGGCAACGAAAATCAGAGGAGTTCCAGCGGGTGGTGGATGAAGTCTATGGCATTCTAGCCGGGCAGACCGTGCCCGCCGAGCTGGGGGTCGCGCCCGGCGAGCCAGGCCGCATCCGCGCCCTGCCCAAGATCGCCATCTCAGACCTGGCTGGCCTGCTGGAACATCTCTCGGAGCTGCCCGCCGATCGACAGGACATCTATCGCCTGCCGGCTGAGCTCAAGATCAATGCGGACCACATGTTGAACCTCACCGAGACCGCGGAGATCCTCGGTTTCGCCTATGTCGAAAAAGGAGACATCGCGCTGACCTCGCTGGGCGAAACCTTCGCCGAAGCCAGCATCCAGGCGCGCAAGGAGATCTTCGCCACGCGCATCCGTCGCCTGCCGCTGGTGCGCTGGCTCACCACCCTGCTGGCCCACTCTGAAAACCATGCGCTGGACTGGGACATCATTCGCACTGCCCTGGAATTGGAGTTTCCGCAGGATGAGGCTGCCAAGCAGTTGGACACCCTCATCAGTTGGGGGCGCTACGCCGAGATGATTGCATACAACTCAGACAGCGCGTTGGTCTATCTCGAGACGCCAGCCTGAGCGCCAGCACACCGCGACAGCGAAGGCTTTTGACACACATGGGGGCGCGTGCTATACTAACACCACTTTGTCACCAAGTCCCACTGACTGGCCAGGACGCGCCAGTTCTCCTCATAAAAAGCCGGCCTGTGGGCCGGATTGTTGTGCTTGGGCAATTGTAGCTTCCAGGACTGACAGCCATAGCCATCTGGGCGTAGAGTCTGACTAGCGGCGTGCTCGACAGCTACCCGTCGAGAGGACGCCATTACAACGGTGTAAGGAGAAATCAGTATGCCCGAACGTGTCAAGCCGGTGCATGTCGAAGAGGTCGAGAACGTCGTCATTCGTTTTGCCGGCGATTCTGGCGACGGCATGCAGCTCACCGGCACGCAGTTTACGAACACAGCGGCGATCATCGGCAACGATATCAGCACCTTGCCTGAATTCCCGGCCGAGATTCGCGCGCCCGTCGGCACTCTGGCGGGCGTCAGCGGCTTTCAAGTCCACATCGCCAGCCAGGACATCTTCACCTCAGGCGATGATCCCCATGTGCTGGTGGCCATGAACCCGGCGGCGCTCAAAGCGAGCCTGGGCGAGCTGATGCCGGGCGGCGCGATCATCGTCGACGAGGATGAGTTCACACCGGCGAACCTACGCAAGGCGGACTACGCCTCGAACCCGCTAGAGGACGGTTCGCTGACGGGCTATCAAGTCCACCGGGTGCGACTGACCACGCTGAACCGCCATGCGGTCATGGGTATCGAGGGACTATCGACGAAAGAGGCGGACCGTTCCCGCAACTTCTTCGCGCTGGGCCTGGTGTTCTGGATCTACGATCGACCGCTGGACAACACTTTGGAGTGGATCGAGGACAAATTCAAGAAGAACCCCTCGGTGCAGGAGGCAAATCGGCGGGCGCTGCACGCGGGCTATCACTACGGCGACACGACAGAGTCCTTCTCCACCCGCTACAAGGTCAAGCCGGCGGCGCTGCCGGCGGGCGACTATCGCAAGGTGACGGGGAACGAGGCAGTGGCGCTGGGCCTGGTGACGGCCGCGGCGCTGGCGGAGAAGCCTCTGCTCTACTGCACCTACCCGATCACGCCGGCGACGGACATCCTGCACTTTCTGGCGCCGCTGCGCAACTTCGACGTGCGCACCTACCAGGCTGAGGACGAGATCTCGGCGATGGGGGCAACGATCGGTGCGGCCTTTGGCGGTGGCTTTGCAGCGACGGGGACCAGCGGCCCCGGCCTGGCGCTGAAGAGCGAGGCGATCAACCTGGCGGTGGTGCTGGAACTGCCGATGGTGATCGTGGATGTGCAGCGGGGCGGTCCGAGCACCGGCCTGCCCACGAAGCCGGAGCAAGCGGACCTCCTGCAGGCGATGTTTGGCCGCAACGGCGAGAGCCCGGTGCCGGTGTTGGCGCCGCAGTCGCCGGCAGATTGCTTCGACATCACCATCGAGGCGTTCCGCATCGCGGTGCGGGCCATGACGCCGGTCTTCGTGCTCTCCGACGGCTACCTGGCGAACAGCGCTGAGCCGTGGGCATTGCCCAACCCGGACCGGCTGCCGCCCATCGTGGTGCATCACCCGACCGCCAGCGATTTTTCGGAGGGGGTCCCCTTCCTGCCCTATGGTCGCGATCCGCTGACGATGGCGCGCCCGTGGGCATTGCCGGGCGAACTGGGCCTGGAACACCGCATCGGCGGCCTGGGCAAGCAGCCGGGCACGGGCAACGTCTCCTATTCGCCGGACGACAACAACCGCATGATGCGGGACCGCGCCGAGAAGATAGAGCGGCTGGCTGACTACATCCCGCTGCTGGAGGTCTTTGGCAAGCCGACGGGCAATCTGCTGGTTCTGGGCTGGGGCAGCTCCTATGGCGCGATCCGCCAGGCTGTGAATCGGGCCCAGCAGGCCGGCAAGAGCGTCTCGGCGGTCCATCTGCGCCACCTGAACCCCTTCCCGCGCAACCTGGGCGAGATCATGAATTGCTTCGACCAGATTCTGGTGCCGGAGATGAACCTGGGACAACTGGCGCTGCTGCTACAGGGGCGCTATCTCAGGCCGGTGATCTCCATGACCAAGGTGCGCGGCCGCCCCTTCAAGATCAGCGAGATCAGCGCGAAGATCGATGAACTGCTGGGCGTGCCACCGGCCGACCCCGATGCTGACGAGGAAGCGGATTCCTGAAACGAGGACAACCATGAGCGATATTAACCTGTTTTCCCGCAAGGATCTCGTCTCGGATCAGGCCGTGCGTTGGTGTCCTGGCTGCGGCGACTATGCCATTTTGGCGCAGATGCAACGGGTGCTGCCTGAGCTGGGCGTCCCGCGCGAGAAGATCGTGTTCATCTCAGGCATCGGCTGCTCCAGCCGTTTCCCCTACTACATGAACACCTACGGCATTCACAGCATCCACGGCCGCGCGCCGACGCTGGCCACGGGCTTGAAGCTGGCCAACCCGGACCTGACCGTGGCGGTGATCACCGGCGACGGGGATGGCCTGTCCATCGGCGGCAACCATCTGCTGCACGCGATGCGCCGGAACATCGATATCAAGATCTTCCTCTTCAACAACCGGATCTATGGCTTGACCAAGGGGCAGTATTCGCCCACCTCCTTGCCCGGCACCAAGACCAAATCCTCGCCGCAGGGCTCCATCGAGACGGCGCTGAACCCGATCAGCCTGGCGCTGGGGGCAGAGGCGACCTTTGTGGCGCGGACGATCGATATCGATCAGCGGCACATGGGAGAGGTGCTGCGCCGCGCGTTCGAGCACAAGGGGGTGGCCTTTGTGGAGATCTTCCAGAACTGCCTGATCTTCAACGATGGCACCTGGGCGCCGGTGACGGAGAAGGATGTGCGGGACGACAACCGCGTGATGCTGGAGCAAGGCAAGCCGCTGATCTTCGGCAAGGAAAGCGACAAAGGCATTCGCATCAACCGCTCTCTGCAGCCAGAGGTGGTGGCTCTGAGCGACGTGCAGCCGGAGGAGCTGCTGGTGCATGACGAGCACGACGAAAGCATGAACCTGGCTTTCCTGCTCAGCCGCATGAACTATCCCGAATTCCCGGTGCCGGTGGGCATCTTCCGCCAGGTCGAGCATCCGACCTATGAGAGTCTGGTGATGGGTCAAGTGCGGGCAGCGCAGCAAGCGCGCGGTGTCGGCAAGCTGAAGGACCTGTACAGCGCGGACGAGACCTGGACCGTGGGGCAGCCCGGAGAGAACGGCCACAACGGCCATGCCATGCACATGATGGGCGACTTCGGCTAGAAGTCATTGGCTGGCAGTCTCGTCAGTCCAAGACTTCGGAAGTCGCCGCAGGTGTCATCTCAAAAACCGGGGTCGAGACTTCCGAAGTCTTTCGGTCG